>JAWNZB010000010.1:0-39014 GCA_038447835.1 Candidatus Igneacidithiobacillus chanchocoensis
GAATCACGTTGAGGCGATAGAACAGATCGGCGCGAAAGTCGCCACGCTCGACTGCTGCTTTCAGTCCTTGGTTGGTTGCCGCTACCACTCGCACGTCTACCTTGCGGGTTTTCATCGAACCGATGGGCTCAAAGCTTTGCTCTTCCAATACCTTGAGTAATTTTGCCTGATGCGGTTTGCTCAGTTCGCTGATCTCATCGAGAAACAAGGTGCCACCATCGGCGGCGGCAAAGCGCCCGATGCGGTCGCCCACGGCGCCGGTGTAGGCACCCTTGGCGGCACCAAAGAACTCTGCCTCCCAGAGATTTTCGGGAATGGCGGCGCAGTTGACCTCGACCAAAGGCTTGCGCGCGCGCTGGCTGCTGTCGTGGAGCAGACGGGCGAGCATGCCCTTGCCGGTACCCGATTCGCCCTGGATGAGAACGCTGGCGTCACTGCCTGCCACCTGCTCGATCAACTCGATGGCGCGTAGCATTTGCGGATCGCGACTGTGGATTCCCGCCCGCGCCTCGCCCGAGAGGCTGCGCTCGGCCTGCCGCAGGGTGGTTACATCCTCAATGAAAAACACCCGGTATTTTTTTTCGCGTTGCCTGACCATTCGCGTGCGCATGGCGAGAATGCGGGTTTCATTGTTGTGGGTGACGACCCGGTCCCAACTGATGCAGCTTTCCGCCGGTCGGCTGACCGCATCCTCATGACCGGCGGAGATGGCCGCCCGCACGATTTCCTTCTGCAATTGTAAATGCGGAATCTCACGCAATTGGGTGGCTTGCTGGATCCCCAAAAATTGGTCTGCCACCGGATTGAAGTACAGGATATTGCCTTGCTGGTCGGCAATCATCATGCCGAAGGGGATGTTATCGATCAACTGCGGCATGACTGCCGAGAGGATGTCCCGAGTTTTACTGTCGAGGTCGGTCATTGGTTCTCCTGCGGCGGCACGCCTCCACTCTGTGGATATCCGTACGGACCAGCATAGTCCGGCCCAGGATAGACAGGCGGGGCACCATAGGGCTGAGCATAGCCCTGGCTGGGTGGCAATGGCAAAGGACGTGGAGGTCCGGCATAGGCGCTATTTTCGCCAGCCCAGGGAACCATTCCCGCAAAGAAGGAGAAGGGCGGCGAGACATTCTTGTTCAAACTCCAAAAATCCGCCTGCATTTGCCCAGTTGCCTGCGCCATATAGTTGGTAGATGCGGTCATGCGACGCATATCGCCGGCCATGCTATCCATATTGCGCTGCACATTGGGGCTGAGGGCCTGCACTTGTTTGGTCATGGCGCGCAGATCGCGGCTCATTTCCACCGCCAAGTAGAATTCATAGGCCGCCAACACCAAAAAAGCGGTCAGGCCAGCAAAGACGATCAGACGCAGTTGACGATCGGAGAGTCCGGCGAGGTTGTGATGATCCGCGGGGGACGGCTGCGTGTTTTGGCTCATTTACGCTTTTCCTTGGGTTGGGACTGCTGCGCAAGTAATTTTTGCGCAAGTTGAGGGTCCAGGCGCTGCAGGGTCGGGAGTAAAGCCCCGGCTTCGAGAGGGCGGCCCTTGGCAATCAACGCCTTTGCCGCCAAGTAGTAATTTTCCGCAGCAAGCTGGGGCTGGCCGGTTTGATAGTACAAATTGCCCAGTTCTCCGTACCAATTTGGCTGTGGATGTTCCTTGATCAATTTTTGGTAAGCCGTAATGGCGCCAGCGATGTCTCCGTGCCAGAAGTCTGCCCGCGCCTGATTGGCAAGATCATCCACCGAACTGCTTTGCTCCTTGGTCGTCACTTTCGCTGGCGCCTTTTTGGGCGCTTGCTGGGCTTTGCTTGCTTTGTGCGCCGCTGGCGCGGTCTTGGTTTCCGGCTTTTTTGGTGTTGTCTTGCTTGCCTCCGCCGCACTGGCAAGCGAGCAATTGCCGAAAGCGAGAGCCATGACCACGGTGGCCATGGCAATTCGCCCTGCTACTGACATCGCTATGCTTCTTATGGTCATCTTGCCAACTCCGCTTGTAATTGTGTGGCGGCCTCGGGATTGAGACGAGTCAGGATAGGAATCAGTGCTGCCGCCTGGGCATAGCGTCCTTGCTGCAATAGCAGTTTTCCAGCATGGCCGTAGGCATTGGCGGCGGCAATCCTCTGCCCGGCGGCCCAAAGCACATTTCCCAGCTCGCCGTAGAGTGCAGCTCGATCGGGCTGTGCGTTAATCAAGGCCTGGTAATCGCCAATGGCTACCGGGTAATCGCGCATCCAAAAGGCTTGCCTTGCAGCCATGAGCAGAGTGAGTTGGCGATCATTGAGGCGGGTTTCCGCGCCCAAGGGAGTGGGTGGCACATAGCTCGGGCTTGCCGCCATGAGGGGAGGGAGAGGGGTGCTTGTTGCCGGTTTTGGCTCAGCAGCTGCCTTTGCCTCGGCGGGCTTGGCAGCCTCACCACGCCATTCCGCCCAATGGCGTACAAAGTAAGCGCGCACATTTTGCCAGTCCTGTTGCCAGGAATGAGGATGTTGGATGGCGGCAATGCCCAAGAGCACAATCGCCACCAAAAGAATCAGAAAAATCAGGCGCGCCAGAAAGGTTCGCATATCAGGACTCCTGCCGGGTTTGTGGTGTTGCCGTCATGGTGCAAAAGGTCCCGGAGGGGGCGGCACATCCAAAGGGGGGTTGGCTGCGGGTGGCGGAGGCACAGGTTGCGCCGTAACTTGCGGGGCTGCCGCGCCGGTTGGATAGCCGTAATACGCGCCCTCGGGCGGATAGACTGGGGCCGGCGCAGGATAGGCGGCAGGCGGCGCGTAGTAGCCTGCAGGTCCGGCATAGGCACCGCCATAATACCCCTCGTAGGGGCCGCTGTAGGCGCCATAGGATCCCGTACTAAAGCTCATGGGGCCACCGCTTGGGCGCTGAATATGCATGCTGCCCATACTCCAGGGCCCCATACTACCGGAAAATGGCCCGCCCCAACCCGAAAAGGGTCCAGCAGCATTCTCCATGGGGCCCCATCCACCCCAAGGCCCCCAGGCAAGAGCAGAGCTACTTGCCAAGGCTGTCACTGCTGCAAGGGCGAGTAGGGTGGCAGCACGACGCGATTTTTTACTCGACATGGTTTTCACCTCCAGTTACCACCAGCCCATGGGAGACATCGGTCCCCAGGGCGACATAGGACTTCCCCAACCGGACCAGGGGCTGCCGCCCCAAGGCATGGCGCCACCCCAGGGGGTACCCCACCCGGACCACGGCATTCCACCGCCCCATCCAGACCAGGGGGCGCCACCGCTCCATCCAGACCAGGGTTGTCCCCAGCCATTCCAGGGGCCGCCGGCGAAATTCATGGGGCCGCCATGGGGAAATTGCATGCTGAAGCTGCCCATGCTCCACGGGCCGAAGCTGCCTTCGCCGGGGCCGCCATAACCGCCCCAGGGTCCGGCATTGCCGTCCCAGGGGTTGCTGTACCCGCTCCCACCCCAAGGGCTCCATCCCGACCAGGGATTTGCTCCGTCCCAGGGCCCCCAGGCGAAGGCGGTTGCTGGCAATGCCAAAGTCAGTAAGGTAGCAATGGCTAATCTCGTCGTTTTCATGTTCACGTACCTCTCGTTACAACGGGACGACTAGATGTCCCTCGGCAAAATCATCTTGGTCCCCAGGGGCCGTTTGCCCAAGGCGGCGGTGCATAGGGGCTGGGACCCATGGGCGGGCGGCCAGGACCGTAGGCAGCCGGGGCTCCATAGGGCATGGGCGGCATTGCCGGATTCCCGTTCATCTCTGGTAGCGGCGGATAGGGACCCTGGGGCGGTGGTCCATAGGCACCGGGTTGCGGACCATAGGCCGGCGGCATTCCATAGGGTCCGGGATAGGGACGCGGACCCATGGGCGGCATGGGCGGGCGCGCAGGCCCATAGGCGGCGGGGCCTCCATAGGGCATTGGTGGGGGAGGCGGCGCCATGGGTCCCTGCCATCCGCCCGAGGGATTCCCATTCGTCTCCGGCAGGGGAGGATAAGGCCCCTGGGGCGGAGGGCCATAGGCACCGGGCTGTGGGCCGTAGATCGGTGGCATGCCGTAGGGTCCGGGGCGAGGGCCACCCATCTCCGGCAGTGGCGGGTAGGGGCCCTGCGGCGGCGGGCCGTAGGCTGGTTGCGGCATTGGTTGATAGCCTTGCGGCCCAGGTGCCATCATCTGCGGCTGCGCCATCGCCGGGTAGGGCGTACCCTGGGGAGCGGGGGGATAGGCCCCCGCGGGTCCATAGCCTCCGGGTTGCGGGCTGCTACTGCCGGCGCTCAACTCCTGGGGCGATACCGGATAGGGGCCGGGCGGCGGCGGCACATAGGCAACCGGTTCCGCCTGCGGGGCCATTGCTCCGTTTGCAGCGCCATTCCACGCTGGTGCTGCAGCATAGCCCTGTGGGCCAGAATTGGCGGGCATCATATTGTTTTGGGGAGCAGGCATTGCTGCCGTCCCGGCATCGCCTTGCCAAGGGAACATTCCCGCGCTGGCGCCGCCCGCGAAATTGGCATCATCTCCGGTATAGGGTGCCGCGATGGCGCTGCTGGCGATGAGGAGGCCGGCGAGCACCAACAGGGCTCGAAGACGCTGGGGCGAAGATGTGGAATACATAAAGATTCTCCTCGAGGCGGTTACTTGGTAAACAGGCGCGTGAGAAAACGGCGCCAAGCGGCGACAAAAGCCCGGAGATCCTCCCAAAGGCTCTGCCAGATCAATGACAACAGTGCAAAACGATTGCTACTGCCACTCTTCGTCGTCTGCGGACGAGCGCTGTCATCCAGCCTCTCACTATGCGTGAGCGGCATCTCGCCGGGGTTGACGACGATCCAGGTGCGATCACTCATGGGGAAGGGCGGTCGGCCGGCAACCGTACCGTCGCCCAAATCGATACTGGCCGGGCAAAAAGCGCGGCGACCGCTCACGCAACCCATGGGAATGACGAGCAAGGTGAGGATCGTCGACACCATCACGCCAAAAAGGAGAGAGATACCCATGCCGCGGAAGATGGGCGAGGTGATGATCTCCGCCGAGCCCAGCATCAGCGCCAGGGCGGTGATGACGATGGGTCGGGTGCGGGTGGCGCAGGCCTCGATCAGCGCATCGAGTACGGGATACCCCTCAGCAACCCGCTGCTGGGAGTAATCGACCAGCAAAATCGAATTGCGCACGATAATGCCAGCAAGAGCGATAAACCCAATCATCGATGTGGCGGTAAAACTAGCGCCAAAGAGCCAATGACCCGGCAAAATTCCAATCAAGGTCAGGGGAATCGGGACCATGATGATGGCGGGAATGACAAAGTTGCCAAATTCCCAAACCACCAGCATGTAGATCAGTACCAAGGCGACCAAAAAAGCCGCTCCCATGTCGCGGAAGGTACGGTAGGTCACTGTCCAGGCACCGCCCCACTTGATGGCGGCAATGTCTCCACTCGGCTGGCTGATCCAATTAATTCCCAGGGCCTTGCCAGTGGGCGCCAAATAGTTGCCGAGGGCAGACTCGACTTCCAGCATGCCGTACAAGGGCGCGTCCAAGCGTCCTTGGGTATCTGCCATTACATACTGCACCGGTCGCAGGTCTTGCTGGTAAATTGGTGCTTCTGCCGGCACCCGCTCAAAATTACCAAGACTGTAGAGGGGAACGACACCATACTGCGGCGAGGGAATGGGCAGGTTGGCGAGATTCTGCACATTACTGCGCAGATACAAAGGGGCCTGCAGGTGGATCGGCACCGCGAGGGACTGTCCGAAGGGATGGAAATCCCCGAGCTTGTAGCCGCCCATGACCAGGGCCAGGGTATCGTTGACCGTGGCGTTGCTAATCCCAGCCATACCGGCGCGGGTAGCCTCCACATGAAAGGCGAGCAGATCATGGGGCGCCATCAGGGTGTTGTTGACGTCGGTCAAATTTTTACGGTGTTCGAAGACCGTGGTCAGACGTTCGGCCACCGCATCGCGGACCGCGGCCGAGGGGCCGTAAACTTCTGCCACCACTGGCGCCAAGACCGGCGGACCCGGCGGCGTTTGCACGACCTGGATGCGTGCCCCCCAACTTTGCGCTACCGCTTCGATGCGCTGCCGCGCTTCCTTGGCTAAGGCCGAACTCGAGGCGGAGCGGTCGGCGCTGTCCACCAATTGTACATGGATCATCGCCTGCCAGGGCTGGTTACGCAGGTAATAATGGCGAACCATGCCATTGAAATCGTAGGGCTCCGGCGCACCGACGTAGCTTTGCAGGGCGACGACATCGCGCATCCCCTGTAGTTGTTCCTGTATGGCATAGGTGGCATTGGCGGTGTCGGGCAGGGCAGTGCCCGCCGGCATATTCACTACCACATTGAAGTCGTTGGAATTGCCGTGTGGCAGCATGGTGAAGGGCACCCATTCCACGAGGAATAAGGCCAAACTGCCGAAAAACGCGACGACAATGCCCGCCAGAAACAGGCGCCCATACAATTTGCGCCGCACCAGCGGAATGAGGGTTTGGGCGAAGAATTTACGCAACCAGGCCGCCTGCTTTGCCTCGCGATGATGCATCTTTTCCAGCACCCGTAGGTTCGGCTTGAAGCGCAAAATCAACCACGGCGCCAACGCAAAGGCAATGAGCAGGGAAGACAGCATGGCCACCGAGCCAAGCACCGGGATCGGCGCCATGTATGGCCCCATCATCCCGCCTACAAAGCCCATGGGCAGTAGCGCCGCAATTACCGTAAAAGTAGCCAGAGTGGTGGGGTTGCCCACCTCACGCACGGCATCGATGAGGATCTCTGTCGAGGTGTTGTTCTCCTGCAGCCAACGGCGATAGACGTTTTCGACGATGACGATGGAATCGTCCACCAAGATACCGATGGAAAAGATCAGTCCAAACAAACTTACACGATTGATGGTGATCCCCACAATCCACGCGGCAAACACCGTGATCAGCAAGATCAACGGAATAGTGATGACGACGACGGCAGCAGCGCGCCAGCCCAAGGTGAGAAAAATCAATACGGTGACGGCGGCAGTGGCGACAAATAATTTGAACAGCAGGGAATTGACCTTGTCATTGGCAGTTTTACCGTCATTGCGGGTAATGCTGACATGCACATTCTCGGGGATGACGGATCCCTCAAGAGAATGCACCCGCGCAATCAATGCCTCGCCAACGCTCACCGCGTTACTGCCGGCGGTCTTCGCCAGGGCGATGGTAACTGCCGGCGCATTGTCGACCCGCTCTCCATCCTTGCTTGCCGCACCGCTGCTGTAGGTGACCAGGCTATGGGGGGTGGCGGGACCGTACTCGACGCTAGCTACTTGCGAGAGATAGACCGGAGCCCCATGAAAAACACCCACCACCAAGTTTTCGACTTGCTGTGGGCTGCGCAAAAAGCCGCCACTAAGCACCGCCAAATGGGTATTGTTGCCCTCAGCACTGCCGCTCTGCAGTTCCTGATTGGCCGAGCGTACCACCTCGGCAACGGCCTGGGGTGGCAGGTCATAGGCCGCCAAGCGGCTCGGCTGCACGTCGATATTCAGGGCATCCGTAGCACCATGCACAATAAAGCTCTCGCCGGTGTCTGGAACCTCTTTCAAGCGCTTCAATACGCTTTGCGCAATCTCATCGAGCGTGCCAGGGCCGACACTCTCCGACCACAAGGTAAAGGTCATGAAGGGAACGCTATTGATACCCTTTGCGCGCACCAAAGGTTTACCCGCCCCGGCAGGGATGCGATCCATATTGGCGGCAAGTTTGTTGTATACCGCCACCAAGGCCGGAGCCATATGCTCACCAACCGTGAAACGCACGGTGACCATAGCTTCGCCTTGGTTAGAGACCGAGTACACGTGCCGTACCCCCGGTAGCTCGCTCATCAACTGCTGCAAGGGGTCGGCGACCATGCGCGCCACCTCCGCCGGCGAGTGCCCAGAATACGGCACAAAGATGTCTACCATGGGCACGGAAATCTGCGGATTCGAGGCCCGCGGCGTCGAAATGAGGCCAAGAATTCCCGCCGCCAGCAGCACCAACAGCAAAAGCGGAGCCAGCGGCGAGTTGATAAAAATGCGCGCGATGCTCCCTGCCAGACCAAGATTTTTCTTCTCCGGTGCTTGCGGAGATTGGCCGCCATTACAGGTGCTCATGCAGCCGCTCCCGTGCTCGTTTGCAACCGGTAGCCCGAGCCAACACCGGCGGGTGGGTCATTGACGACGATGTCGCCTGGCCGTAGGCCCGACAGCACCTGCACCATGCCGTTACCCAAGGGTTCGCCCAAGCGCAAAACGCGCAGTTGCGTAATGCCCTGCACATCTACTAGTACCGAAGGCAGACTACGTCCGGGGAGTAGAGCCGTGCGCGGAATCGCCACACCGAGGGAGTTCGATTGCGCCGCCGGCAGGTGCACGGTCACATAATCGCCAGCGCGAATGCCGGTATTGGCCGGCAGGGCGAGCTTGACGGCAATGGTGTGCGTTTGTGCATCGGCTTGGGGTGCGATTTGTGTCACTCGTGCGCTTACCGAATGACCATTGTTGTCGACCTGCAAGGTGGCGCCCAGCCGCAGCCCGGCGCTCATGCTGGTAGGAACCTGCACAAGGATCTGCGCGGGGCCAGCCCCTCCCAAAACCAAGAGTGACTGACCTGGTTGCACTACATCGCCAGGGTTGACATCCTTCTGCAGAATGACTCCGTAGAAGGGAGAAACCCCGTACGCATTGCGGATCTCTGCATCGATCTCGCGAATGCGATAGGCTGCCGATTGCAATTGGGTTTGCGCCTGCAGGGCAGTAGCGCGGCGATTGTCGAGAGCGGCAAGGTAATTGGCCCAGGGATTTTGCTGGTTACCCATCATCGCCCCCATGGCCTGACCAAACCAAGCGAACGGGTTCCAGGGGCTAGCGCCACCGCCGTAGTTATAGAGCTGTACCTGATACTGCGAATAGCCATTGCCCACAGCCACCTGCGCCGCCTCGTAGGCGGCTTCCGCCTGAGCCCGTTGTGCCAGCAGGGCATCGGTATCGAGGGCCACCACCACCTCGTTACCGCGTACCGGCGTGCCAGCAGCTCCGGCAACATACTGAACCCGGCCGCCAGTCTGCGCGCGCAACACCACTACCTGTCCAGGAATGGCTCGTGCGCCCAAGACCGGACCCAAAGCGGGGGCTGGGTGCACTTCGATCAGAGCGGGCGCAGCAACGGCCATCGCCGGGGCGAGGCCCAACGCTACAATAGGGAACCAGCGAATCACGGTAGAGCTGCGAGGGATCATTTCGGTGTCGTTCCTAAAAAATGCTTGCCCTCGGCAAAGCATAGTTCGTGCCTATTTGTAACAAACTGTTTTTTAAGAACTAATAAATAAGTGCCTCGTAAGCTGTTGCAATACGAAAAGAGGTTTGGCAGAAAAAACAAAGAGATGATCTGTTGCAGCAGAGGTGTTGCGTTGCAGCGGGCAGAGATAATAGCCGCGTAATAGCCTAATAAAAAAAGAAAAATCATGATGGATAGCGCGTTCGAGAAGGGCGTCTGCTACCTCTGCAACGGTTGCAACAGGCGCTACAGCAGAAGATCTTAGTAAAAACAATAAGGTAAAAACTACCGTTGCAGACAAAACAAGCAGGAAAATTTTTGTTAATTTGAAAAAACAAGTGCTTATAATGTGGCACGGACTGTGCTTTGTAGCCATTCAGTAATTCTGAATCGGGATTGCTGGGTGTCGACGGAGGCGCAGAAAGCGCACTCCATACGGCGACAGATGATGGCGATGATGCGCAGGAGTGCCTTTGTTATGAAGACGATGATGCAAAAGAAACGGTGGATCTTGGGCTCGGTCGCGGCCTTGGGTGTCTCTGCCTTATTGGCCGCAGCGCCGGCCTTTGCCTGGGGTCCGTGTGGGGGTGGTATGCCCTGGGGCGGCGGCATGCCCTGGGGCGGAGGAAGTAATCCCTTTTCCAGCAGCAGCGGCCCTTTCAGTGGCTACGGCGGCCCCTTTACTGGCAGCAATGGACCCTGGGATATGGGCAGCATGAGTTTCAACGGTCCGCACGGCGGCCCGATGAACTTCAACAGTGGTCGCTACGGTAGTTATGGACAGGGGTACAATGGCTATTACGGCGGAGCCTATGGCAACGGGTATGGTCAAGCCTATGCTCCCAGCAGCCCCTATCCTGCATATCCGAGCTACGGGCCGGGCGGTGCATATGGTGCGTATCCGCAGCAGGCCCCCGCCTACTATCCCCCTGCATATCCACAGCAGCAGGCCCCCAGTTATGCGCCGCCTTCCGGGCCCTATGGTTACGGTGAGCCTTATCCCGGCTACGCCCCGAGCTACAACCCGTATGGCTATGGCTATCGCTAACCAGGAAGCATAGTGCAAGCAGTAAAGACGGTGCCCGGCAGGGCGCGCCGTCTTTCTGCTCGGACCGCATCTGATCGTTACAAGAGGAGTCAAGTATGACAACGAATGAGAAGGACCCACACGCCAGCAAGGACCAGTTACTGTCCGCGGGCGAAGGATCCGAAGTCGAGCGCGGTAGCATCGTGCCCGACGAAGCCCCTGGGACGACGGCGCCAGAAGTCACGAACCACGCGGAAAGCATGGAGGCTGAGACCGTGCCTTCCCGGACGGAAGCGCCGCAGCTTATTCCGGGCTCGGAAACGACTGCGCCGGTGTTTGTCACCGAAGCATCTGGCACTTCAGCGCCTGCCACGGCTTCCGCTGCTGGCGGGGGAACGACGCCGCCAGGAGGGGGCACGAGCTATCCGCCGTTGCCGCCGCGCCAGCCCAAAAGGAGCGCCATCAGCCGGGTACTTTCCTGGCCCGCTTTGGTGTTTCTCCTAGTCATCATCATCGTCATTTTGTTCATTTGGGGGATTAGCGCCCACCAGCAGAGCAGTACGCCAAAGGTCGCAGAAAAGACCCTTACCGTTGCCCCCATTGCCGCGCCTGGTATGGCGGCAAGCCCGGAGGCGGCACCCAAACTCAGCGCCGAGCAGCGCCAAGAACTCATGGCGGCACGCGCGGCCTACTGGCAGCATGACATCCCCACCGCCATCCAAAAATATCAGGATCTCATCCAGCAGGTGCCCAATGCGGCCTTCGCTTATGGAGAGTTAGGCAATGTGTACTACATGAATGGCGAGCGCCAGAAGGCAGCGGAGAGTTTTTCTCATGCGGCCATGCTGTTGATTCAACAAAATCAGCAACAGCGCGCTGCAAGCCTTATACCGGTACTCGGCGCTTTGGATCCGACCCTGGCACAAAAGGTTCAGGCGGCCTTGGCGCATAGTCCGGAAGATTCCGGGTACGGCAATTCTGGCGGGTATTAATGTAGCAACTGCTATCCATCGTTGGGCAGAGTTTGGCTCTGCCCATTTTTTGTGTCTGCGGTCAAACGCGGCCCATCACCGCAAAACTTTTTATGAAAGGCGCGGCCATACGCGGGTCTTTTAACATGCTCTTATAGTCGCCTACCTTGAATTTGATCTTGCCGGTGGTAAAAGCCATGCCCAAACCTGTCATTCCTGGTGGACTCGAAATCCATTTCATCCACTGATCGACGCTGGCCCGGATATCCCAGTTTAGCGCTTGTCCCTGAAAGGCGCCGGCACTAACGGCTTGTCCTTGTGCAATTTGTAAAAATCCTCGGGGTGCTTCTTCTTCCACAAATCCATAGGCAATATTGGAAGCAAAATTGATCTGCGCCAAGGCCTGGGCTAGATCCGGCTCCTGGTTCCAGGCGGCGGCAAATCGTTCCATCCAAGCGGGGGAAAATAGTTCTGCCATAGAGTAACTCTCCTTGCGTTTATGGGGCGGGCAAGAGTACCCGCTAACGCTTGCCAAGCAGCTTTCGTTCCCACAATTTTTTGGGAGGTGATATCCAATAATCAAAGGGATAGCGAAGGATTTCTGGTTTGCCTTACGAGGATGGCGTTGCGGCTGCAACGCTTTGGCGAGTGTATGCAACGGTATGGACATGGCTGGCAAGCTTGGACATGGTCCCGTAATTTCGTTATATATTCCGCTTTCAAAATATCGCAAAGCCAAGGCCATGCCAGCACCGCAGTCATCTGATAGTCCCTTGCAAGCGCCGGTTTCCGAGAAAGGCTATACCGGAGCTTGGTTGCGATGGATTTGGATAACTACTTTCGTTGTTATCCTGCTGACTTGGTTGGTACTCGCGGTCGTAGTCTGGGAGCGTGTTCAGTCTGCTCAGGGTCATCTTCTGCAGAGCCATGCCACAGCGCTGGCACGCACGGCGGACCTTCAGTTATCCGCCATTCGCACCGGTATGACTTTGGTAGCGGATGCCGGCGTGCCGACGCGGAACAGTCTGGCAAGCTTGCTCGCCTTGGAACCGGGCATCAATGCGGTCGCCTTCCTATCACCCAAGGCATCGTTATCCATCGGTGCCCATGGGTTCCCGTTTACTTTGATTCAGCAGGTTGCCCAGGGGACAGTGGCGCTGCCGTTGCGATCCACGCAGCGAGCGGCCTTGCGGCGTTGTCTTTCTAGCCGAGCATTTTGTATAGGACCCCTGTTGCAGGATCCCCAGATTACCGAGCCGAGCTCTCGTTGGGGCTTTCCTGTTTTTCAGGCAGTGGCAGCCAGTTCGGGGCAGCGAGCAGGGACGCTTCTCGGCTGGGTAAGGCTATCGGATTCCCTATTTCCCGCCTGGCGCACCCTTGCCATGGATCAGCACGGTGCCATCTTTCTGCTGCGCAACGACGGCATGCTGCTTACCCGCTATCCCTACTCGGCGCAAACTGACTATGCCGCGGCGCAAACGGGAACGGTAGTGCGGCATTGGTTGCAGGGCGGCACCATGCAGCAAAGCAGTTTTGCTGGGTATAGCTCGGCGGCACACGCTTGGCGGATGTGTGCCATACATCCTTTGCCCCAGTTTCAGCTGCTTGCCGGGCAGTGTATTCCCCGCGGTAGCTTGCTTGCCGCCTGGTGGCGAAGCATGCGTTGGCCTAGTTGGGGCGCCCTGTTGCTAATGTTTCTTGCGAGCACCGGATACTTTTACCTTGGACGCCAAAATCGTGCACACGAGAACCTCCGACGAAATGCCGAATTTGATGTCTGGGAGGCCAAGGAACGCGCAGAAGTTACCCTGCACTCCATAGGTGATGCTGTCATTACTACCGATCATCAAGGTCTGGTTACGCAGATGAACCCGGTGGCCGAGCAGCTGACGGGTTGGGCTTTGGCCGATGCCCAAGGCCAGGCACTGGAAAATGTCTTTCACATCGTTAGCGAGGATGATGGCAGAGATGTATCGAGCCCGGCGACCATGGCGTTGCGCGAGAAGAAGATCGTTGGCCTTGCCAACCATACCATCCTCGTGGCCCGCGATGGCACGCGCAGAAATATCGAAGATTCTGCCGCGCCCATTCTCGATCGCTCCGGCCAGGTCCTCGGCGTGGTACTGGTCTTTCATGACATTACCGAACGCTTCGAGCTCCTCGAGCGACTCTCCTACCAAGCCACCCACGATGTGCTTACCGGCTTACCCAATCGTGCCCTGTTTGCCGAACGCATGCAGCAGGCCAAATTGCGCGCCGACCGTGGGCAGACCTTGCTGATCATCGGTCTACTCGATCTCGATGGTTTTAAGCTGATCAATGATCGTTTAGGGCATGCAGTTGGCGATTTGGTGTTGAAGACCGTAGCGCAGCGCATCCGCGCCGAATTGCGCGCGGAAGATACCCTCTGTCGTTTTGGTGGCGACGAGTTTGCATTCCTCTCCGGCGAAATCAAGCAAATTGCCGAAGTGGAATTGTTGCTGCAGCGCCTGTTGACCGTGGTTGGACAGCCTTTGGAATTGAAGGGTGAATATTTGCTCCCGGCGGCCAGCATCGGTATTGCAATTTATCCGCTGGATTCCGCCGAAGCGCTAGAGGATTTGGTGCGCCATGCGGATTTGGCACTCTATACCAGTAAAAGATCCCTGGGTAACCACTGGACGATTTTTTCTTGGGAAATGGAAGAGCAGCAACAGCATCGTCTCCACGGGGAAGAGCTTCTCGAAATCGCTCTTACCCACGATCAACTGCGTTTGTATTACCAGCCGGTGGTTGATGTTGACAAGGGTTTGATTGGCGCTGAAGCCCTGCTGCGCCTGGAGCATCCCAGCCGGGGTTTGCTCAGTCCAAAGGAATTTTTTGAAGGGCTGGATGCCCCCAAGCTTGCCCAGCGCATTGGCCGTTTTGTGCTGCACCATGGTCTGATGCAGTTACGGAATTGGTTGTTACAAGAAAATCTAGATATCAAGTTATCCATAAACGTCAGTGCCTATTATCTGTTGCACCCCGATTTTCTCGACGATCTGCGTCAGATTATCACCAAATATCCGGAAATTCCCCGCGATTATTTGATCTTAGAAATCACCGAAACTGCACCTATGATCGATTTTGAAAAGGCAAAAATGGTGTTGGCGGCATGCCAGGAAATGGGTTGCCAGATTTCCCTGGATGATTTTGGTACTGGGAGCGCCTCCCTCACCTACCTGCAAAAACTGCCCGTAGATTCGATCAAGATTGACCAAAGTTTTGTGCGCGACATGCTCGAAGACAGCAAAGACTACGCAATTGTGGCCGGGGTGGTGTATAGCGCCGAAATCATGAACCTGCGGGTGGTGGCCGAAGGGGTCGAAAGTGAGGGGCAGGTGCGAGCCTTACAAAATCTCCACTGTACCTTGCTGCAGGGCTACTACTACGCCAAACCCCTCGCACCGGAACAATTTGCCCAATGGTGTGCTAACTTTCGCAGCGCTCGGGATGGGGAGTCGGCAGCCAAGAACTAGGAGCTGCGAGCAACCCTGTTCCCGGAGGGGCAGGAGGCTCTCGCAAAGAAATTTATGTACCCATCGTTATATTTTCCTGTACCCTTCGGCGGCATCGTTATATATTGCAAAATATCGCTAACAATTGGAGACCCGCAAATGCAATTTTCGCGCAAACACCGCATCGCTCTTGCTTTAAGCGTTTGCCTCGCCCTGCCTGCCGCCGCCCAGGCGGAACATCTCTTTGTGGCCTTTGCCGGCTCCATGGGTAACGTCATGAACCTGCATCTGGGCCCGGCCTTTGCCAAGGCTAATCATGTGGAATTTCGTGGTGACGGCCAGGGTGCCTATGGTCTGGCCCACCTCATTGCCGGGCACCAGTTATCGCCGGATGTTTTCGTTTCCATCACCCCCGGGCCTATCGAGGTGCTGATGAAGGCCGGGCTCGTCAAAAAGGCCTATCCCGTCGCCAGCACCCAGATGGTTATCGCCTATAGCCCCAACGGCCCCTTCGCGAAAGGCTTCAAAGCCGGCAAGATGCCTTGGTACAAGATTCTGCAGCAGCCAGGTGCCACCTTCGGTCGTACCGATCCCAAGACCGATCCCCAGGGCCAAAACATCGTCTTTTTGATGCAGTTAGCAGAAAAGTACTATCACCAGCCCGGCTTGGTGCAAAAAGTTCTCGGGCCGGTGGAAAATCCCCAGCAGATTTTCACCGAAATGTCCTTGCTGGCGCGGCTCAAGGCAGGGCAGATTGCCGCATCTTCGGGCTACTTGAGTGCCGTCAAATCCCTGCACTTGCCCTACGTCAAATTGCCGGTAGAGATCAACCTGAGCGACCCGAACTACAAACAGTCTTGGTATGACAAGGCGAGCTTCCAACTGAACGTGGACGGCAAGGAAAAGACCGTTACCCCCCAGCCTTTGGTTTTCTACGCTGCAGTACCGACCACGGCGCCTAACCCCAAGCTCGGCGAGGCCTACATCAAGTTTATGCAGAGTCCTGAGGGTCAGAAGATGTTCCGCGACGATGGCTACAGTGCACCCAAGGGCGCACCGCTGGGCTGATCGCGCAGGCAGTAACCGGTAAACGATCTGCTCGCAAAGGAGCAGATCGTTTTATCAGTCGTTATATATAAACAACTATTACCTATAGGAATGAACCCATGAAACGCAAAACTCTCAGCGTAATTGTGCTGGCCGCTTGCGCCCTGGGCGGTGTTGCCCAAGGCGAAACACTTAGCCAATTCTTTGCCAAAAGTAAAATTGACGGGCAGATTCGCTCATACTATTTCACCCGACTCTACGGCACTCCCGATACCGTCAACGCCTATGCGTATTCGCTGGCAGGCCGCATCAACATCCTCACGGCGCCCTTTTTGAGCGGCTTTCGGGTAGGTGTGAGTTTTTATACCGCTAATGCCTTGGGTACCTTGGCGAGCAACCCAGCGCGGGTCGATAAAACCCTCATGGGCGATAAAGAATCTCTCAACACCTTGGGGCAGGCTTACTTGGAATACGCCAATCCTTGGTTCCAGGTGAAAGCGGGGAACCAGATTGTTAGCACCCCCTGGCTCAACCGCGTTGGCGGACGGGTCATTCCGGTAACCTACCAGGGTGTTACCGTGCAAACCTACCCCGTGCATGGTCTCACCTTGGAAGGTTTACGCATTTTCCGCTGGAAAAATCGCACTGCCAGCGATTTCTACCGCGATAACCTTTACTATCCCGGCAATTACGATGGCGACTCTCAGTACGGTGGGCCGAGCGTACTCCCCGAAAATACCCCGGCCAGCAATGGTGCCCTGGCCTTTGGGGCCAAATACCATGCCGATGGCGCCAAGACCCAAGCGTGGTTTTATCAGTTCTACCAGTTTACCCATCTGTTTTACTGGGATGGCAGCTATCGCTTGCCCATCCATGCGCCGGTGCAGCCCTTTGTGGCAGCCCAGTTCACCCGCGCTTGGGGTGCCGGAGAGGCCTTTCGCAGCACCAACACCACCTTGTTCAACCAACCGGGGCAAGGCGTAAATGCCACCAGTTGGGGTCTAAAGGCAGGCATTCGCTTCCCCCATGGCAGCCTCTGGTATGGCTATGACGCCACCGAACTGCACGCCAATGCCCTTGGTGGGGGTGCCATCGTCTCACCCTATACGGTTGGCTATACCGCCGATCCGCTCTATGTGGACTCCATGATCCAGGGCTTGGTCGGTGTTGGTCCGGGCCACGGCTGGCGGGTGCGGGCCGCGTACTGGCCCATGCCGCACCAGTTGCAGCTCACTGCCGGATTCTCGCAGTTCAATACCTATTTTTCTGGCAACAGCAATTGGACCCACTTCAACGTCAGCTACTATCCCCAAGGCTTCCTCAAAGGCCTTTGCCTTCGCGATCAGGTCGAAGTCGCCAACGGTGGCGCCAATGGGCTCTACCCCGGTGCTGGCAAGCATTCCTTTGTTTGGAATCGGGTGATGTTCACCTACCGCTTCTAGCCCGAAGTCCCCGGCCCAACAAGCTACTGCCCTGCCCAGCAGGGCTTTTTAGTGAGCGAAGCGCTGGCGCAACCGCCGGGGTAGGGTGGCAAGCCTTTCCATCAGCACATAAAAGGCGGGCGTTACGTACAGGGTCAAAAACTGCGAGAAGAGAAGACCGCCAACCACCGCGACCCCCAGGGGCACCCGGCTGCCACTGCCGGCACCAAAGCCGATGGCAATGGGCAGCACGCCAAGGATGGCGGCGATGGTCGTCATCATGATCGGGCGAAAGCGCACGGAGCAGGCCTCGACGATGGCGTCTTCCGCGCTCAGGCCCTCGCGGCGGCGGGTAATGGCAAAATCGAGGAGGATGATGCCGTTCTTTTTGACCAAGCCGAGAAGCATGATGATGCCGATAAAGCTGTACAGATCGAGGGGTAGATGCAAAAGGTACAGCGACAACAAGGCGCCAAAAGCTGCCAGCGGCAGGGCGGTAAGGATGGTGAGCGGGTGCAGAAAGTGCTCGTACAGAATTGCCAGTACCACATAAATGAGCAGGATGGTGGCAAGGAGCAAAATCGGTAACTCGCTGAAAGACGCCTGAAAGAGCCGCGCGTTGCCGCCAAACTGGCCGCTGATACCGCTCGGCAGGGTCTGCTTAGCAATGTGCTCCACCGCCGGCATCACATCGCCAATACTATGACCGGGGGCAAGGTTAAAAGCCACGCTTGCCTCCGGCAGGCCATCGTGTTGATGCAGGGTCTCGGCACTGGCGGCCAGGTGCATACGCACCAGGGCGGAGAGGGGCACCAGGGTACCGCTGCTGCTCGGTACGCTCAGGGTATCGATGGCGGCGATGCTGTTCTGGTAGCGCGGATCGATCTGCATGAGCACCTCGTACTCATCGGAAGAGCCATAAATCGTACCAACCTTGCGCCCACCAAAGGCTAAATTGAGGGTTTCTTCGATAGCCTGGCTGCTAACCCCAAAGGCGGCTGCCTCCTGGCGACGAATGTGGATAGCCAAGACCGGATTGTGCTCGTGCAGATTGGTATTTACCGACTCCAACAAGGGCGATGCGCGCAGGGCATCGGCAAGTGTATGGGCGGCATGGTCCACATCGCTCCAACGGGTACCGGTCACTTCATACACATAGGCGCCATTGGCCGCCGCCGTACCTGCTTGCGCTCCCTTTTCGCCCACAAAAACAATCTCGGCATTGCGGAAGGGCGCTACCGCTTTTTCCAGTTCTTGAACGACATGGGCAGCATCCTGGGTATACGCCGAGTGCAGGCGCACAAAGAGATGGCCGTTGGTGGGGCCGGCAAAGGCGCCCGGCCCCTGGCCCGCCGACGATACCACCTGCCGCACCGCCGGATTGCGGCGCACGGCAGCGGCAATGGCCTCCTGCTCTTTCTTGACCTGGGCAAAACTCATCCCTGGCGGGTAGTCGACATTCACATTGATCAGACCATTTTGCTCATTGGGCAAAAAGCTCTTGGGTACCAAGTCGGTAAGCACAAAGCAGCCGGCCAGGGTCAACGCCGCGAGGCCCAGCACCCAAGCCTTGTGCCGCAGCGACCAAACGAGGCTTCGCATGTAGGCATCGCGGCTGCGAATGAAGAGGCGCTGAAAGCGGCTGCCGTCCTGGTCGCTCTCCCGCTGCAAAAGCCGCGCTGCCAACGCCGGCGTCACCGACAGGGCGACCAAGCCGCTCACCAGAATCACCACCGAAATCGTCACCCCAAAAGCGGTAAACAAATGCCCAACAAAGCCGCCCAGAAAGAGCAGGGGCAGAAAGATGATCGCCAGCGACAGGGTCATGGAAAGGATGGTAAAGCTGATTTCGCGGCTGCCGTTCAGGGCTGCCTCCATGCCTTTCTCGCCCTGATCGAGATGGCGGTTGATGTTCTCGAGCATGACCACGGCGTCGTCCACCACAAAACCCACCGCCAGGGTCAGGGCGAGCAGGGTCAGGGTGTTGAGGCTGTAGCCCAGCAGCCAGAGCACCAAAAACGTCCCGAGCAAGGAGAAGGGAATGGCTAGGGCACCGATGATGGTCGCCCAAAAACGGCGTAAAAAGAGCCACATCACCCCCGCCACCAGTAGGCTCGACAGCGCCAGGGTATAGAGCACCTCTTGCAGGGCGGCGCGGATATAGTCCGCCTCATCGAAGAGGATATGGACCTGTGCGCCTGCCGGCGCCGCTGCCTCCAGGCGGGGGAGCAGCTTGCGAATGCCATCGGAGATGGCGACGGTGCTGCTGCCGGGCTCGCGGATCACCGCCAGGCCGATGGCGGGGGTGGTATCGAGCCAAGTCTGTTGCTCGTTATAGAGCGTGCTGTTGCGCGCCTTGGCCACCGCCCGCAGCGGTACGGGATGGCCATTCACATAGCCAATCACTAAACGATTGTAGGCCTCGGCCGTATGCAACTGGCCGTGGACGTCGGTTTCGATGTTCGACTGGCTGCCCTCGATGGTCCCCTGGGGCAAGTCCACGTTGGCATCGGCAATGGCGGTTTCCAGATTTTGCAGGCTCAGCCCCCGCGAGGAGAGGGCAAAGGGATCCACATCGATGCGCACGGCATAGGTCTTGGCGCCAAAGAGCTGCACGCTCGCCACTCCCGGAATGGTCGACAGCTCCGTCGCCACCCGCGTTTGCGCATAGCGATCGAGACGGGAGAGGGGCATGTCCGGCGCCGTCGCGGCCAAAAACAGTATCGGCGCGGCAGAAGGGTTGATGTTTTGCACCTTGGGTGGCTGCGGCAAATCCGCAGGTAAAAGCCCCTGGGCATCGGCCACGGCATCCGAAACCTCTTGGGTGGCAGCGGTAGACGAAACCCCCAGATTGAATTGCAAGGTAATGCGTGTGGAGCCGTTTTGGCTGACGGCGGTCATGGAATTGAGGCCGGGGATGCTGGTGAACTGCCGCTCCAACGGTGTGGCCACAGAATTGGCCATGGTTTGCGGGCTGGCCCCCGGCAGGCTGGCGCTGACGGCAACGGTAGGAAAGCTCACATTCGGCAGCAAGGCCACCGGTAACTGAAAATAACCCACCGCACCCAGAATCAGGATCGCAAAGGCCAAAACCGTCGTCGCGACAGGTCTTCGAATAAAGGGACCGGAGAGATTCACGACGCGCTACTCGTGGCAGTGCTGACCGCCTTAGGTAGGGCCTTGGGTGCTTGGCGCAGCACCTGCACCGGGGTGCCACTGTGCAGGTGGGCGGGGATGTCGTAAATGACGGAAATCCCACCCTGCAGGCCCGAGACCGCCACGAGATCATTCTGCGTGCCCAGATAATGCACGGGTATGGTTACGGCATGGCCGTCGCGAATGCTATACACAAAGGGACCATTCACTCCCTCCTGCAAGGCATTGCGCGGCACCAGCACAACTTGGCGCAGAGTTTGGTAGTGAAAACGCAGTTGCACATACTCGCCTGGCCACAGGCGAATGGGATGATTGCCCCAGGTGGCACGCGCGCTGATGGTGCCGGAGCTGCTATCGGCGCTGTTGTCTACCGCGGTTACCGGCGCCTGGCCCACAGGCTCCTTGCCGTCCAGATATAGGCTGACGCGATCCTGCCCCGACTGCACCGCCCGCAGCAGATCCGGCAGATAGCGTTGCGGCAGGCTGAACTGAATATCGATGGGTTGCAACTGGGTGATGCTCCCCAAGCTCGTGCTATTGGCGCTGATCAGATTGCCGCTTTTGGTCGACAGCAAGCCGATGCGCCCGGAAATGGGCGCGCGAATCTGCGTGTAGCCTAACTGAATCTGGGCACTGGCAATGGCCGCCTTATCTTCGGCCACCGCCGCTGCAGCCTGTTCGGCCTGGGCAACGGTTTGGTCATAGGTTTGGGTGGTCACGTAGCCCTTGGGCAGAAGCGGCCGGTAGGCCTGCACCTGACCCTGCTCGTAGGCAAGATTGGCCTTGTCGCCTTGAAGCTTGGCGGCATCCTGCGCCAAGGTCGCCTGCTCCGGCGCCGGGTCGATGGCAAAGAGCAACTGGCCGCGTTGCACCGTCTGCCCAGAGCGCACCAACACCTGCTGCAAAATCCCGGAAATCTGCGGAATGATGGTCACCGTATGCACCGCCTGGGCCGTGCCCAAGGTAGGCACCGAGAGGGGCAAATCGCCAATACGCGCCTTCTCTACCACCACATCCAGGGGTTTGGGCTTGGGCGGCGGCGCCGACTTGGCACAGGCCGCCAGCAGCAGGGCGGTGCAAGCCAAGCCCAGAAAGGGCAGGGCGCGGCGAAATGGGCGAGGCGAAAGAGATTTGCTCACGATTGCGGTTCCTTTGCGTTGCGGTCCGCACCCAGCAATTGCGGCGGCAGGCCGATGTAGCCCAAGGCATCCGCCAGGTTGGCAAGGTCGGTATAGGAAGTGGTGAGATTCTGGATTTCCGTCTGCTCCGCCGTGGTCAGGGTTGCCTGCGCGGTGAGTACATCGATCATCGTCGCCAGCCCCACTTTGTACTGTGCCTGCACCGCCTTGAGCGAGGCACGGGCACTCTGCACCGCCAGCCGCGCGGCCTCGGCGGCCGAGCGCGCGCCCTGCAACTGCTGCACATCCTGATACACCGTGCTGCGAATGGTCGCTGCCTCATTATCCAGGCTCGCCTGTGCAGAACGCTCCTGCGCCTGCGCCTCGGAGATCTGATAACTATCCTGAAAGCCATTAAACAGCGGCACCTTGAGGCTGAATCCCAACGACCAGTTTTCCGAGGGTAAGAGATTGTTCTGATAGCGTTTACCGGCGCTTGCCTGAAAACTCAGGCTTGGCATACCTGCCGCTTGGTCGGCGCGAATGCTCGCTCGGCTATCGAGGACCTTGGCGGCGGCGGCGCGGATGGCCGGGTTATTGGCCAGCGCGCGGTGCATCAGTTGCTCGACGTTGGGGCTGAGCGCTGGCGCCTTGGCCTGGGTATTCAAGGGTGGCACGGCAATGGCCGCCGTTGGCGCCAAGCCGCAATCCTGCGCCAAAACACCGCGGTCGGCGCGCACCTGCGCCCGGGCAGAAATCAGATTGGCCCGCGCCTGCGCCAAGGCCGACTGCGCCTGCAGCACATCGGCCACCGTCGCCATCCCGGCACGGCGCTTGATTTGCGCGGCATCGAGGCTAGCCCGATCCTCCACTACCGTGCGTTGATAGGCGCGCACCAGCGCCTCCTCGCCAATGAGCGTGTAATAGCCTTGGGTTACGCTCAGAGCCACGCTTTGCAGAGCCGAGTTGTAGTCAAAGCCGTTGAGGTAAATCTGCGCCAAGGCCTGCTGGCGTGCTGCGCGGCGGGCGCCAAACTCCAGCAGAATGTAGCTAACCGTCAGGTTGGCGCTGCCACTGTTGGTAACCGGTATCGAAAAGCCCGCCGTGGTGTTGGCTTGCGAGCGCGCCGCCGAGCCCTGCAGGTTGATGCTTGGCAAGAAGGCGGCATCTGCCACCCCCAAGCCCGCCGCTGCCGCCCGCAGGTTTTCGTATGCCACCCGCGATTGCGGGTTATGCGCCAGGGCGTACTGGGTGAGTTCCCACAGGCTGGTGAAGCGCGGCACGCTACTCGCTGTTGCCGGCAGCTTGGCTTGCGGCAACTGTTTGGGGGCATGGTCCCAACTCTGCCCCAACTGGCCCGGCAGCTCGCTGTGCTCTATGCCCCAGGGATCATGAAAGAGGCCCTGAAACAGGCCCGCAGAAGCCGGGATGGCGGTCGCCAGCAGGGCAACCAAGCCCCCCAGTCGATACAGATGCCGTCCCAACGAGCCTCGAAGGCAGCATTGCCGCGACGACTTTCTCGCTGTACCCATGCAGAGTGCTTCCGGTCAGTTTGCGGTGCGCACAGGATAGGGTTTTTTGCCGGGGAGTTCAAAAGCGCCAGATCCGCCACACGCGAGAACTCTTTGGTATTATTGGTAACCAGAATGGCCCTAAGTGCCAACGCATGTGTTGCAATCATCAACTCCAATACCCCAATGGACTGCTATTCATGGTAGCTACAAATGGCAGATTCCAAAGGCACACAATCAACAAGCGCGCCTTCTCAGGCGAGTGGGACGTTGTTGGGTGTCTAGACACGATGGGCAAAAGACAAACTCCACAGAATCGGTGTATAACTGCTTATGTATGTAGACGCTTATTGGAGGCAAATTATGAGTAATGTTCGTTGGAATATTGCTGTCTCAGCGGAGATCGATCAGTCCGTGCGTATGTTCCTCGCAGCCCAGGGTGGCGGTCGCAAGGGGGATCTCTCGCGCTTCATCGAGGAGGCGGTACGTGCCTACCTGTTGGAGCAGGCGGCGGAACAGGCCAAAGCCGCTGCCTCGGGCATGAATGCGGCGGAGGTGATGGATTTGGTTGACGAGGCGGTACACTGGGCTCGTGAGCACTGATGCGCGTCATCCTCGACACCAACGTTCTACTCGGTGCGTTGATTGCACCGCAGGGCCCCCTAGATAGTATTTATCGGGCTTGGCGTGGTGCGCGCTTTGCGTTGGTAACGTCAACAACGCAATTAGAGGAACTGCGGCGCGCAAGTCGCTACCCAAAACTCAAAGCCATCCTGCCCGCCCACCGGGTGGGCGCTATGGTAAATAATATGCGGCAGTGCGCGTTGGTTCTGGACGCTCTCCCGCCCCTACCGGCCGGCGTAGAGGCCGACGATCCAGACGATAACTTCCTGCTCGCCATGGCATTGGCGGGAGGTGTCGATTATCTCGTGACCGGCGATCGCCATGCTGGCCTATTGCAAAGGCGCAGTATCGGTCGTGCCCATATCGTCAACCCGGCCACCTTCTGCACCAAGGTCCTTGGGCATTCTGCGGGATGATCCCCGAGGGCAAATAGCCCGACTTTGCCGGTTTGCATCTCGGCTTTTGGGCAAGTATTGGAGAGGTAAAAAACCGCTGCGCGGCGGCGGCTTATCCGTGCGGGCTCAGGCGAGGAGGGCGTCGATCTTGGCGAGGGCGACAAGGTGGCCGGCGGCAGCGGCCTTGCCCAGCCATTCGATAGCGTGGGGAGTGCTGGGGGCAGTGCCAAGACCCTCTAAGTAGCAGGTGGCCAGCCACTCCATGGCATCGGCATGGCCTTTTTTGGCCGCCATTTCAAACCAGCGCAGGGCGATATCAAAGTGGCCCGCCTCGGCAAAGAGCAGGGCGACCTCGTTAAAGCCGGTGGCCTTGCCCTCGTTGGCATCCTCGAGGGCGTTTTCTAGATCTGGCGTAATGGGAATGGCCAGGTGCGGGCGCAGATCCGCAAGGGTAAAGAGCAGCTTGCCGCCAATTTTGCCGCCCGACCAATCTCCTTCGGCCTGCTGTGCCGGCAAAAGGCCATCATCCACCCAACGGTAGATGGTTTTGGTGGCCTTGCCCGTGAGCAGGCTGGCCATTACGGTGCTAACTTCCATGTTTCTGCAATGCCTTCCGTGTGTTAGCGCTAAGAGTGGCGCATCTTGCGGCGGATGTCCACCGACAAAAGGGTAGACACCCAAGCGCCCCAAGAGCCCTGTCCACCGGTTCATCGGTGGACATTTTTGGGCCCCAAAAAAATGTCCGCGCTATATCGGTGGACAGGGCTTGCCACAGAGCGCGAAGGGATGAGCAAAAAATATGCAACCCATTGTGTTGTATGGGCATAGTAGGATTGGCACGGCGTTTGCTTTGATATTCCCGACTCGTATGGTGCGAGATCTTGGGATCCCCTAGCAGGAGGAAGATTTTATGAGCAGGAAAGTTGAACAAGTGAAGCGCGCTGCAGAAGCCGGTTTCACCCTCATCGAGCTGATGATCGTTATTGCCATCATCGGTATTTTGGCCGCTATCGCCATTCCTCAGTATGAGCAGTACATCACTACTTCCAAGGCGACGACCATCGCGCAAGATTTTCACCAAATGGTGACCCAAGCCACTGCGGGCGTTGCAGCCGCAGCTGCGGGGCAGACGACCAGTATTATTGCTCCTGTTAGTATGCCAGAAGGTTATACAATTTCTGTTGGTACTGGCAGCACAGCAACTGGCTCAAGTGTTCCGTTGGGGCCCTCTGCACTGACCAGTTCGCCTGCATTCACCATTACCCTGAACCAGAGCTCTGTCAGTCCCTCGCTTAACAATGCAGTTGCTAAAGCACTTTCTAGCATGAATATGCAGGGGTCAGGATCTACGTCGGCGAGTTGTGGCAGTGGTACCCCAGGCGCTTGTACGGTTCAAATCAGCCCGGATGGTGGTTTGACATTCAAGTAACATCCGCATCGTGATTTATTAGGCTGCACCCCCCTCGGGGGTGCTCCTTTCGGAAAAGCTTTTGTAGACCATAGAAGTTTTTCGGAAAGCCAATCCCGCAGTACCAAAGTTCTTGGGTCTTTTGCAAAAAATTGTACTGGCCCCTTGGGGAAGCTTTGCGCCAATTTTAGGAAAAAACGGCTTGTGCCGTTCTCGGAAGAAACCGCAGATAGCAAGGAGTCAGCTCATGTTCAACGTACAAACCCGCATTCAGCAGTTACAGAGTCGGCGCCGGGAGTTGTTGGATTGCCGCACCCGGCGCGGTGCGCCAGTGGCAAGTCTCGACCTCGAATTGGTCCGCGTGCGCAGCGAGCTTCTCGCCCTCTACGAAGTCGCGCATCGCAGCACGCCCCGCCGCCTTGCCAGCTAAAGCAACCGTCGGCAAGGCCCTGCCAGCCCTTGGGCGGTAAACCTCACTACCCGCCGGAACACCACCTTCCGGCGGGTTAGGCAATAAAGTCAAAGCAATAGCCAACTTTCTTCTAGTATGCGCAAACCTTCGGCGGCGCTTGATCCCGTCGCGCCACCGGTATAGGCTTAGCGCAAATAGTAACGAGTCCTCGAGTCTTGTATCCTTTCCCTTCCGTAAATTCCCGTTCTGTATCCTGTGCAGAGGAGTTTTCTCCCAATGAGTGACGCTATCCTTCATGTCTCTGACGACAGCTTCGAGGCCGATGTATTGCAGGCCGAAAAACCGGTGTTGGTGGATTTTTGGGCGGAATGGTGCGGCCCCTGTAAGATGATCGCCCCCATTCTCGAAGAAGTTGCCGGCGAGTATGCCGACCGCCTCACCATCGCCAAGTTCAACATCGACGAAAACCCCGACACTCCCCCCAAGTATGGCATCCGCGGCATTCCTACCTTGCTCCTCTTCAAGGCCGGCAAGCTCGAAGCCACCAAGGTCGGTGCCCTGAGCAAAGCCCAACTGACAGCTTTTTTGGATAGCCAACTTTGAATACCCCAAGACCCCGTCGTAAACCCTCCCGCGCCCCCAAATCCTTTCCCAACGAAGATCTTCTGCTCGAAGAAGAGGAAGCCTTTGCGCCCCCACCAGGCGCACCTTCGGTTAACCTCAGTGAGCTGAAGCGCCGCACGGCAACGGAACTGGCCCTGCTCTGTCAGGAAATGGGCATCGAGGGCGCGGCGCGGCAAAAAAAGCAGGAACTCATCTTCAACATCCTGCGCGCCCACGCCCGCAATGGCGATGCCATATACGGCGACGGGGTGCTCGAAATTCTGCAAGACGGCTTCGGCTTTTTGCGTGCCGCCTCGGGCTCGTACATGGCGGGGCCAGACGACATCTATGTATCGCCCTCCCAGGTGCGTCGTTTCAACCTACAAACCGGCGATACGGTGTCGGGGCAAATTCGCCCGCCCAAAGAGGGCGAGCGCTACTTTGCTCTGCTCAAGGTGGAAAGCATCAACTTTGAAAACCCGGAGGCGACCCGCAACAAGGTCAATTTCGACGATCTAACGCCGCTGTTCCCCGAGGAATCCCTGCGCCTCGAGTCCGACAATGTGGTCTATGGCGAACCTTCGGCGCGCATCATCGATATCATTTCGCCCATTGGTAAGGGCCAGCGCGGCCTGATCGTGGCGCCGCCAAAAACCGGCAAAACGGTGTTGCTGCAGCAGATTGCTCATGCCATCACCAGCAATCATCCCGAGTGTTACCTAATTGTGCTGCTCATTGACGAGCGCCCGGAAGAAGTGACGGAAATGCAGCGCTCGGTAAAGGGTGAGGTGGTTTCTTCGACCTTCGACGAGCCGGCCACCCGCCATGTGCAGGTTGCGGAAATCGTCCTCGAAAAGGCCAAGCGCCTGGTGGAGCACAAGCACGATGTGGTCATCCTGCTCGATTCCATCACCCGCTTGGCGCGCGCCTACAACACCGTGGTGCCGTCTTTGGGCAAGGTGCTCACCGGTGGTGTGGATGCCAATGCCCTGCAAAAGCCGAAGCGCTTCTTTGGCGCCGCGCGCAATATCGAGGAAGGCGGTAGCCTGACCATCATTGCCACTGCCCTGGTCGAAACGGGCTCGAAGATGGATGAAGTCATCTTTGAAGAGTTCAAGGGCACCGGCAATATGGAGGTGCATTTGGATCGGCGCCTGGCGGAAAAGCGCGCCTACCCGGCCATCAACCTCAATAAGTCGGGCACCCGCCGTGAGGAATTGCTTATTCCGCAAGACCTGCTCAACAAAATCTGGGTGCTGCGGAAACTCTTGGCGCCCATGGACCCAACAGAGTCGATGGAGTTCCTCCTCGACAAGGTGCGCGCCACCAAGACCAATGCGGAATTCTTCGATTCGATGAATCGTTGAGTTACCCTAGACCCGCTGCGGATCTGTGCTTATAATCCGCCACTTTCTGAAAGACCCAGAGTGTTTGCCATGAATCTCGAAATTCAGCCCAAATATGAAGAAGTGACCGTAACCTGCAGTTGCGGCAACAGCTTCAAGACCCGTTCTACCGCCGGTCGCGACCTGCATGTGGACCTGTGCTCGGAGTGCCATCCCTTCTACACCGGCAAGCAGCGGGCGGTTTCTGCGGCCGGCCAGGTAGAGAAGTTCCGCAAGCGCTACGGCAAGTAAGCGCCCATGGCGAGCGAAAGCCTGCGCGAGCGGGCGCTGGCCTACCACGCTGTAGCGCCGGCGGGTAAGATCAGTGTCGTTCCTAGTAAGGCTTGCGCTACCCAGGCCGACCTTACCCTGGCCTATACCCCCGGTGTAGCCGAGCCGGTGCGGGAAATTGCCGCCGACCCCGAAAAAGCCTACGACTATACCGCCAAGGGTAACTTGGTAGCGGTCATTAGCAATGGCACGGCGGTACTGGGGCTCGGCAAGGTGGGGCCGCTGGCGGGTAAGCCAGTCATGGAGGGCAAAGCGGTGCTGTTCAAGCGCTTTGCCGATATCGATGCCTTCGATATCGAAGTCGAAGCCCGCGATGCCGAACACCTCATCGATGTGATTGCCGCCATTGCGCCCGGCTTTGGCGGTATCAATCTCGAAGATATTGCCGCCCCCGATTGCTTTCGGGTGGAGGAGGCGTTGCAGGCACGGCTCGACATCCCGGTCTTTCATGACGATCAGCATGGCACGGCGGTGATTGTAGCGGCGGCGCTGCAGAATGCCCTGGCCTTGCAGGAAAAGACCCTGGCCGCAGCCAAGATTGCCATTGTTGGCGCGGGGGCGGCGGGGCTCGCCATTGCCAAGCTGCTCAAGGACCTTGGTGCTCAGCATTGTTATTTGAGCGATGTGCATGGCGTGCTGCATGTAGGGCGTGAGGATCTCAGTCCTTGGCACCAGCCGCACGCAACGGCGCCTGCCGATTGGACCCTGGCGCAGATGTTGGCCGATGCCGATGTGCTGATTGGCGTATCCGTGCGCGGTGCTATCCCCCTGGCGCTGCTTGGTTCGCTGGCACCCAAGCCGGTGATTTTTGCCCTGGCCAATCCCGACCCCGAGGTCGACCCCTGGCAGGCGCGCGAGCTGCGCCCCGATGCCATCATCGCTACTGGGCGCTCGGACCTGCCCAATCAGGTCAATAATGTGCTGGGCTTTCCCTTTCTTTTTCGCGGCGCCTTGGATGTGCGCGCCAAGGGCGTTAACCGCGCAATGCTCATGGCCGCAGTAGAGGCCCTGGCTGCGCTGGCGCGGGCAGAAGTGCCGGCAGAGCTCTGCGCCGCTTACGGACTGCCAGCAGGCGGCCTGCGCTTTGGTCCGGAATACATCATCCCCAAGCCCCTCGATCCACGCCTACGCAGCGTTGTGGCGGGGGCGGTAGCCGAGGCAGCGCGGCAAAGCGGAATCGCCCGCAGGTAGACCATGCGCATCGCGGATCTTGCGGTTCGCGATCTGTTGCGCATCGGCGCCGTGGCGGCGCTCTTGGGCTTTTTTGCCTATCTGCTCTGGCAAGTCTTAGCCCCCTTTTTGGGCGTCTTGGCCTGGACCTCGATCATCGTCTATGTGACCTGGCCCCTGCGCCGCCGCATTCGCCAACATCTTCCCCCTTGGCCCAGCGCCATTCTCCTTACCTTGCTGTTTTCTCTGCTTTTGCTGCTGCCTTTCTTCTTTTTGAGCCTGCACCTGTATTACGAGGTGGAGGCGTTGTTGCATAACTGGAGCCAGCAAGACTGGCACTGGCACCCCCTGCGCCAACTCCAGCAGATTCCGTGGCTTGCCGGCGTGTTGCAGCAGTTACCACCGGATTGGCGCAATCTCGTCCAGCCTGGGGCGCTGAGCCCGGACCTCAACGCCTGGGCGGGGCGGGTAGGCAGCCTTGCCGGTAGCTTGGGCAAACTGGCCGGCACCTTGGGCCTGATTTGGGTCAGTAGTCTGGTCTTTTATCGCCACGGCGAGACCTTTCTTACCCAGTTTGCGCGGGTGGGCGGCGCCTTGTTGGGCGCCAGTTTTCCGGAGTATCTGCGCACCGTGGGCAATACCCTGCAGGCGGTGGTCTACGGTATTTTTGCTACCGCCATTGCCCAGGGCCTGCTGGCTGGGCTCGGCTATTGGGTGAGCGGCATTCCGGCGCCGGTATTGCTTACCTTTGTGACCATGCTCTTTTCGCTGATTCCCTTCGGTACACCCCTGGTTTGGGGAGCGGCAAGTGTCTGGCTCTTTTGGCAGGGGCACTATTACGCGGCTGCTGGGCTTTTTTTGTGGGGTGCTCTGGTGGTGAGTTGGGTAGATAATCTCATTCGCCCCTGGGTAATTTCCAGCGCCGTGCAGCTGCCCTTTTTGTTGGTGCTCTTTGGTGTGCTGGGTGGACTCCTCGCTTTCGGTTTTCTGGGGCTCTTTTTGGGGCCGGTTTTGCTCGCCCTCGCCCTTAACCTGTGGCGGCAGTACGTTGCCAGCTTGCCCGCCGCTTGATCTTGCCTTGGTCTTTGCCGCCGGCGGTTCTATACTGGCGGCATGATACATACCGGCTCTGCAGAGCCGCTCAGCTCGAGGTGACCAATGCGTTCCGACAAAATCAAAAAGGGCTTTGAACGAGCCCCCCACCGCTCTTTGCTCAAGGCCTGTGGGGTAACTGATGCCGATATGGATAAGCCCTTTATCGGGGTGGCCAATTCCTACATCGATATCATTCCCGGCCATGTGCATCTGCAGGAGTTTGGTCGCATCGTCAAGGAGGCCATTCGCGCCGCCGGCGGCATCCCTTTTGAATTCAACACCATTGGTGTCGATGACGGCATCATCATGGGGCATGAGGGAATGCGCTACTCCCTGCCCAGCCGCGAGTTGATTGCCGATTCCATCGAGACTGTAGTGCAAGCGCATCATCTCGACGGTTTGGTCTGCATTCCCAACTGCGACAAGATCGTGCCGGGCATGATCATGGGTGCCCTGCGCTGCGACATCCCCACGGTTTTTGTGTCGGGTGGACCGATGGAGGCGGGCAAGCTCGCCGACGGGACGCCGGTGGATCTAGTCACTGCCTTTGAGGCGGTGGGGCAGTTTAAGCGCGGGCAGATTACCGAGGCGCGCCTCAAGGAAATTGAAGACAAGGCCTGCCCTACCTGCGGTTCCTGCTCCGGTATGTTTACCGCCAATAGTATGAATTGCCTTATGGAAGTCTTGGGCATTGCGCTGCCGGGCAACGGTACTGTGCTGGCGACGGCGGCGGCGCGCCGCGATTTGGTGCGCACGGCGGCGGCACGGATCATGGCCATCGTTCAGGCCGGTGGGCCGACCATGCGCCAGTTGGTAGATTTCGAGGCCATCGACAATGCGTTCATCCTCGACATGGCCATGGGTGGCTCTACCAACACCGTCTTGCATACCTTGGCCATTGCGCGCGAATCCGGCATCGACTATCCCTTGGCACGCATCAATGAGCTGGCGCAGCAGGTCGCCTACCTGGCCAAGGTCTCGCCGGCCCTCTCCACGGTGCATATCGAGGACATCGGCCGCGCTGGGGGTATTCCCGCCATCTTGCACGAGGTGCACAAGCGCAACGGCAACGTCCTGCACCTCGACAAGCCGACGGTAAGCGGCCAGACCCTGCGCGAAATTGTCGAAGCCGCCGAGGTGCGCGACAGTAAGATCATCCATCTGGCCACCGATCCGTTTTCTCCCACTGGTGGCTTGCGGGCGGTTTTTGGCAACCTCGCCCCCCAGGGCGGTATCGTCAAAATTGGTGCCGTGGTGCCGGCCATGCGCAAATTTGCCGGCCCGGCCAAGATCTTTGAGAGCATGGAGACTGCCGCCGAAGGGATTCTGGCGGGCGAGGTGGAGGCCGGGCAGGTGGTGGTCATTCGCTACGAGGGCCCCAAAGGCGGCCCCGGCATGCCCGAAATGCTCACTCCTACCGCCAACATCATGGGCATGGGGCTGGGAGAGTCGGTGGCGCTCATTACCGATGGCCGCTTTAGCGGCGCTACCCGTGGTGCCTGTATTGGGCATATTTCGCCAGAGGCGGCGGAGGGCGGTCCCATTGCCCTGCTGCGCGACGGCGACATCATCGAACTCGACCTCGACAACGGCAGCCTGCAGGTGCGCCTCAGCGATGCAGAGCTCGCCACGCGGCGAGAAAGCTGGGTGCCTGTCGAAAAGCCCCTGCGCTCCCCCTGGCTGCGTCGCTACCGCAAACTGGTAACCAACGCCGCTATGGGCGCCATTTTGGAGTCCTGAGGTGGCAGACTCTGCTCTACGCGTTGGCGTCTATGTAGATGCCGAAAATGTGCGCTACAACGGCGGCTATTCCATGCGCTACGACGTGTTGCGGCGCTTTGCCGCGCGTGGCGATGGGCGCAGTGCCTCGCAACTTATCCGTCTCAATACCTACATGGCGGTAGATGGGCAGCGCAATCGCACTGACCGCGACTATCACGACCGTATTCGCTCCTACCAACAGGCGGTGCGTGATCTTGGCTGGAAAATCATCGAAAAGCCGGTGCGTTGGTTTACCGATGACGAGGGCAATGCGGTAGCCAAGGCCAATGCCGATCTCGACTTGGCGGTGGACGTGATGCTGCAGTCGGAGCGGCTCGATCAGGTGCTCTTGGTAACCGGCGATGGCGATTTTTTGCAGGTGGTACGTGCGTTGCAAAACCGCGGCTGTCGCGTCGAGGTGCTAGGCTTTCGCAACGTTTCCGTGGCCTTGCAACACGAGGCCGATGCCTTTTATTCAGGCTTTTTAGTGCCGGGCCTGCTGCCAGTGCGCGGCGATGGCCGCTTACCCTGGGGCGAGATAGGCTCGCGGGTGCGGGGTATTTGCAGTCGCTGGGAGCTGGAACGGGGCTTTGGCTTTGTCCGCTTTCAGCGGCAATTGAGCGGCCAGCTTTGGGTAACAGATACCCGTCAGGACGATTCTCCCTATAGTTCCGCCTTTGTGCATGTGACGGACTTGCCGCGGGAGCTCGATGTAGCCGATTTGCCTAGCCGCGACATCGTCCTCGAGTTTGATCTCGAATCGAGCGAGATGGAGCGTGGAGGCTTTGTTGCCAAGCGCTGCACCGTCGTATACCGCTATGACGGCAAGTACAACGCCCAGCAGCGCCTCGATCAACGCGAGATGGAGCTCTTGCCTGCGGTATATCCCAGCCTGGAAGAGGAAGGGATACAAGAGGTGGAAGAGCGCAGCAAGCCAGACGACTGAACTGTGGTTCAGTTCTCCCGCAGACCGCGTAAAAAAATGCCACTGCGCCGTTGCAGGTTGTACAGGCCCTGCTTGGGTACTGGCAGTTCCTTGAGGTTGCCACGCCGAAAGGAACGCTCCAGAAACCAGTGGCCGCTCTGGGTGCTGAGCACAAAAACTTCTTGTAAGTCGAGCTTGCGCGCTGCGGCGATCCCATATTCGAGAAGTTGCTCGCCGCGGCCTTCTTCTCGATATTGTTCGTCTACCGCCAGGCAGGCGATTTCCGCCATGCCATGCTCGGGGTAAGGATAAACGGCCACACAGCCGATGATCTTGCCGTCGCGCTCCATGACCGTGAATTGCTCCACCTCCCGCTCCAGGCGCTCGCGCCCACGCCGTACCAGCACCCCGCTTTCCTCCAGGGGGCGGATCAGGGCCATGATGCCGGGAATGTCGCTGCGGCTGGCCGGGCGCAGATGCTCGAAAGGATCGCGGGAAATCATGCTGCCCAAGCCGTCGCGGGTGAAGAGTTCGCGCAGCAGGGCGCCATCCTCCTGGCGGGGAATGATGTGTACCCTCTCTACATTGCGGCGACAAGCCTTTTCGGCACTGCGTAGATGTTCGTGGATGGCTTCGGGCAGCGGCTCGGCCAAGAGAGCAGGGATTTCCGAGAGCACAATCTGCCGCTGCAGTTCGCCCTGGGCATCGAGCACGCCAGGCTCATCGGCATAAAAAATGAGCTTGGCGGCATCGAGGGCAATGGCAGCGGCAACGGCAATGTCTTCGGCGCGGATGTTGAATAGGGTGCCCGTGGGCGAGACGCCAATGGGAGAAAGCAGCACGACCTCATCGGCGGCAATGTGCCGGCGAATGGCCTCCACCGCCACCCGCCGTACCTCGCCGGTATATTGGTAATCGACGCCGTTGAGGATGCCGATGGGCTGGGCAATGATGAAGTTGCCGCTGCTCACCTGCAATCCGGCGTGGGCCATGGGTGAGTCTTGTCTGCCCTCGGAGAGCATTGCCTCAACCTGCAGGCGCACTCCGCCCACGGCCGGAATGAGCCGTTCCATGATTGCGGCGGTGGTGATTCGCCGTCCCTCTACCCGCTCGGACTGCAGCGCGGCTTGCGCCAGGGCGGCATCGATTTGCGGCCCTGCCCCATGCACCAAAACGATATTGATGCCGAGGCTGTTCAGTAGGGCGATATCCTGGGCAATGGTCCAGAAGTGGCCGTCGGCCACCACGTCGCCGCCAAAATTGATGACGAAGGTCTGGCCGCGAAAGCGATGAATATACGGCGAAGACTCGCGAAATTGGCGAACGAAGGCGCTCTTGGCCATGGCTTGGCTCAGGAGGAGAGGGGAATGGTCCGCCGTGCCGGTCGTTGCTGGCGACGCTGCTCTGCCTCTTCCGGGGTTAAGGTCTGCAGGGCAAAGGCGTGTATGCTCTCGCCAATGCCCTCTACGGCAGCATACACCAAGCGATGGCGGGCCAGGGGGGCAAGGCCGGCAAAGCGGCTGCTCACCACCCGCAGCTCAAAGTGTCCGCCCTCGCTGGTCGCCCCGGCATGCCCTTCATGGGCCTCGCTGCGATCGCGAATCTGTAGCTCTTCGGGCGCGAGGGCCGCACGTAAGGCATTTTCTATGGCTTGCTGGTTCATTAAAACACCGCCTTGTAGGGCTGCACGCTCACGTTGGCGTACACGCCGTGACTGAGATAGGGTTCGGCGGCGGCCCATTGCTGGGCATCCGCTAGGGAATCAAAACTCGCAATGATCAGACTACCGCTAAAGCCCGCCGCGCCGGGCTCTTCGCTATCGACGGCAGGGAAGGGGCCAGCGGTGAGCAGTCGATCTTCGGCGCGCAGTTGGTGCAAACGCGCCAGATGCTCGGCACGCGCCTGTTGGCGCAGGGCCAGAGAGTCGGGGTTGTCGATACCGATGATGCAATAGTACATGGCATTCCTCGCGAACAAACGAGCTTCAGTCTAGCACAGGGCGAATCAGCGCGAATCCTTGTTGCCAAGGGCGTCGGGCGGTAGGGCGCGGCTGATGAGAATGGCCTGATAGATCACAAACAGCACCGTCAAAATCAACAGCCCAAAGAGCTTGAAATCCACCCAGATATTGGTGGGAAAGTTATAGGCGATTACGAGATTGAGCACCGCCAGCACCACAAAAAAGCCAATCCAATAGAAATTCAAGCGCCGCCAGAAGGCATTGGGCAGGCTTACCGGTAACTGCGCGCCCATGAGCCGCTGCAGCAACGGCGTTTCCCGCCAGTGGGTCCAGAGCAGGGCAATGGCGAAGAGCAGGTACAGAATGCTCGGTTTCCATTTGATGAAGGTATCGTTATGAAAATAGATGGTTAGACCGCCAAAGACCAAAATCAGCAGGGTCGAAATCCAGGTCATGCTCTCTACCTTTCCCTGCCGGCGCCACTGCCAGAGCATCAACAGCACTGAGGCGACGATGAGCACCTTGGTGGCAAAATAGATGCCGTGAATCTTGTAGGCCACAAAGAAAAGGATAACCGGCAAAAAATCGATGAGCAGTTTCATGTAAACGCCAAAACGGGTAGGGTTGGCCTCAGTGTAGCGATGGGAAGGAGGCTTTGCCTAGTGGAAGGGGAAGAACGCATCTTGCAGTTGCTGCGCCTGCTTGGTCAGGGCGAGGCGGAAAAGTTGCCCAATTTTGCCGAGGTACGCGCGGCGCGTTGGCGTCGCCGCGGGCTCGGCGGGCGCTTGGAGCCTTTGCAGCGCCTCGATTTGCCCCGCCTCGACAGCCTGCTCGGCATTGACGAGGCCAAGGCGACGTTGGTAGCGAACACCCGTCAATTCGTTGCCCGTTTGCCCGCCAACGATGCCCTGCTCTGGGGCGGGCGGGGTACGGGCAAGTCTTCCTTGGTCAAGGCCCTGCTGGGTGCCTATGCCGACGCTGGGCTGCGCCTGGTGGAAATCGATAGTCAGGCCATTCTCGACCTGCCGGAGATCCTTGCCGCCATCGCCCGCGCCGATCCCGAGGAGTGCTACCGCTTTGTATTGTTTTGCGATGATCTTTCTTTCGGCAGCGACGACCCTGCCTACCGCTCCCTCAAGTCCCTTCTCGACGGTGGCGTTGAGGCGCGGCCGGCCAATGTGCTGCTCTACGCCACCAGCAACCGCCGTCATCTCTTGCCCCGGCATTTTTCCGATAACGAGGAATACCATCGCCATGGGGAGGAGATCATTGCCGGCGAAACCGCCGAGGAAAAAATCAGCCTCTCGGAGCGTTTTGGTCTCTGGTTGGGCTTTTATGCCTTCGATCAGGCGCAGTATCTCGACATCGTTGCCGGCCACCTGCAGCTCTTGGGCAACGACGACGGCCGAGATGCCTGGCAGGCCGAGGCGCTGCGTTGGGCCCTGCAACGCGGCTCGCGTAGCGGGCGGGTGGCGCAGCACTTTGCCCGCCATTGGGTAGGCAGCCGGGGCTTGGCACCGGGCGGTACTACTTAGCCCTTGGGTAATTCCTTTTGGATTTGCTGCAACAACTGCGCGTGGATGCGCAGATTGCCGGCAACGATGTTTCCGGAACGCAAGAATTCCTGCTCGCCGTGAAAATCCGTAGCCAGCCCTCCGGCTTCCTGAATGAGCAGGGCACCGGCGGCGATGTCCCAGGGTTTCAGATGGAATTCCCAGAAGCCGTCGTAGCGCCCGGCGGCCACATAAGCAAGATCGAGGGCGGCAGATCCGGCCCGGCGCAGGCCCGCGGTCTTTTGCATCAGGCTCTTGAAGATGGCTAGGTATTCGTCGAGGTAGCTGAAATCGCGAAAAGGAAAGCCGGTAGCGATGAGGCTGTCATCCAATTCTCGCCGTTGGGTAACGCGCAGGCGCCGATCATTGAGATGGGCGCCGCCACCGCGGCTGGCGCTAAAGAGCTCGTTGCGCAGAGGGTCGTAGACAACGGCATGTTCCAGCCGTTGCTGGCGGCGTACGCCAATGGAAACCGCAAGGCTCGGCACACCGTGAATGAAATTGGTGGTGCCATCGAGGGGATCGATAACCCACTCGTATTCGCGGTCTTCGATGCGCGTGCCTTCTTCCGCCAGAATGCCGTGATCCGGGTAGGCGCGCTGGATGACCTCTACGATGGCCGCCTCGGCACGCTGGTCGACTTCGGTAACAAAATCGTGCGGCCCTTTGCTGCCAACGCGGATTTCGTTGACGCGGTCGATGTTGCGGTTAATGATGTCGCCGGCCTTGCGGGCAGCGCGGATCGCGGTTACAAGAATGGGATGTTGCATGACAACCTTGGCTCGGAATGTGAAACATGAGCGAGTATAGAGAAAAGCAGGCCCCCCTGCACGGTGCGGAGAGCCTCGCGCAAATTCGCGTCGTTTTGGTCGAACCCAGTCACCCGGGCAACATTGGTTCGACGGCGCGGGCAATGAAGGTGATGGGCCTGACGCGCTTGGTGCTGGTGCGCCCGCGCTTCTTTCCGCATCCCGAGGCCGACGCCCTTGCCTCCGGTGCCGAAGATCTATTGCAGCGAGCCGAGGTTCACGACGATTTGCAGGCGGCCATTGCCGACTGCGAACGGGTCTACGGCACCACCGCCCGCGATCGCCATATCCAGTGGCCGCAAAGCGATGCACGCAGCGCGGCACAGGAGATGATCGCCGCTGCCGCGCAAGCGCCGGTAGCGCTGCTCTTTGGTCGTGAGAGTAGTGGCCTTAGCAACAGCGAGCTCGATCTCTGCCAGCGCTTGATCCAGATTCCTACCGGCGATCTCTACCATTCCCTCAATCTTGCCCAGGCGGTGCAGATTCTGTCGTATGAGCTGCAAATGGCGAGCCATACCGGGGTGGCGCCGTTGCCCGAGCCACCTGAGCGGAGCGCACTGGTGGCAGAGCGTGAGGGCTTTTATGCCCAGTTGCGCGCTGTGTTGCTTGCCAGTGGCTTTTTGCAGGCGCCGCGGGAGGAGCACATGATGCGACGTTTGCGCCGCCTCTTCGACCGCGCCGAGCCGAGCGGCAACGAAATCGACATCCTGCGCGGCATTCTCACCGAAATTACCCGCTGGGCCGGCAAGGGGGAGGAGCGCTGATGTCCTTGCGCGACGATCTCGACGCCATCTTTGCCCGCGACCCCGCCGCGCGTACCCGCTTTGAAATCCTCCTTACCTATCCTGGCGTGCATGCGCTTTTTGTTTATCGCATCGCTCACTGGTTTTGGGAGCACAAATGGCTTCTCGCTGCCCGCATTCTTTCCGGTATTGCGCGCTGGCTCACCGGTATCGAAATTCACCCCGGTGCGCGGATTGGCGCACGCTTTTTTATTGACCATGGCATGGGGGTGGTGATTGGCGAAACGGCCGAAATTGGCGATGACTGCACCCTGTACCATGGGGTAACCCTGGGCGGTACCTCTTGGCAGCCGGGCAAGCGTCATCCTACCCTGGGCAATGGGGTCATTGTTGGTGCCGGCGCCAAGGTGCTTGGGCCCATTACCGTGGGCGACAATGCCCGCATCGGCTCCAATGCCGTGGTGGTGAAGGACGTGCCAGACGGGGTGACCGTGGTCGGTATTCCGGGGCGGGCGGTAAACAAGAGCTCCAGCGATAGCCACTTTGATGCCTATGGCCTGACCGGGCAAATGCCCGACCCCGTGGCGCGGGCGGTCGAATGCATGCTGGAACACATGCAACACCAGGATCGTGAACTAGCAGAACTGCGTACCCAGCTTGCTGCCCTGCGGCCGCAGGCTGGCGCCATCGAAATTGTTGATAATCCGAAATGTTCTCTCGATGCCGCAGACAAGGGAACCGCAGGAAATAATAGTTGACTAATTCAGTAGGGATAGTACGATAGGGAACCAGTCGGGAGGGTACAGATCATGAAGTTGACGACAAAAGGTCGCTACGCGGTTACCGCCATGCTCGACCTCGCATTACATGCCGAGGACGAGGTGGG
>JAWNZB010000245.1:0-1396 GCA_038447835.1 Candidatus Igneacidithiobacillus chanchocoensis
CTTCCCCAAATCGGCAATCTGCGTGTACGTCATCGCCCCCGCGACACGACCGGGTAAGATACGTTCCGGGGCCTGGCTGGCCGCCAGTGTCGCCTGCGGTAAAGAACCTTCTGGCACAGGCACCGGCAATAAGAACGCATTCTGTGGCTCTGCGCGCAGGCTTTGCAGCGACAGCTTGCCCTGCACCCAAGCCGCCAGATGGCTTTCATAAAAGAGCCCACTCTGCGTTATGGACTGCTGCAACATCTGCGCGAGCGGGGCACTTTCTGAGGGTGGCTGCGGCAGCAATGGCTGTAAGCTGCGGAGCCCGCTGCCACTCTCGGCTGGAGACAAACCCAGAAGAGACTGCGCTGCACTAGACAAGCCCACACGATCCGGCAACAACGCTGCTGCCGAGGTCGTGAGCAAAAAGGCGGGACGGGAACTGCCTCCCAAATAAAGCAACTGCAAGCGGTCCCCCGCTGCCCACTGGCCGGGCAACTGAAAGGCCAGCGTTTTCCCCGCCACCGCTATGAGCGTCTGGGTATTGGCGCTTTGTAATACCCATCCCTCCAGGAGGGTGCCGGGTGTTACGGTTTTCGCAAGCGCCGTAGCCGCATTTGGAATAAGTACCGCGCCAACAACACGCAGAGGCGCCAGGGCGCTGGCGGAAGGCGTCATTTTTGCGGCGGACGGTTGTTCAGGCGGATCAGAAGTTCCGCCTCTTCTTCACCGATCTGGCAGGCGCTCGCAATATAGCAGGCGTTACGCCCCGACTCGGCTAGCATGCGGGCACGCCGATAACGGTTTCCTTTCTCCTCGCTCTCCGCCGTCGGCCGTGACTGGACCTTGAGACCTCCGCCATCGGTGTCGCGCACGGCGCGGGAAGCATCCGTTTCTTTTGTCGTCTGGCCGACGGTAATGCGTCTCACAGTTTCCTCCAGCGCCTGCACACGCTCTTGAGAAACCTGCAGATTCGTCAGCAAGCGACGCTGCAAACGCCACAACATCGCTTGGGCAGCAATAATAATCAGCGCGAGAACCAGCAAAAGAAACCACATCAGCATTCATCCTTGGTGATCATGTTTTCCACCAGCGCTTGATCCGGCCTTTCCAGGACGCAGGCTCTGCCTTGGCAGAACTGCGTAAACCAATGCTCAACAAACGTAAGATTTCCCGGTCACGGGCCTGCACATATTGCGCGACTTTTTCCTGATCTGCGGCGGTCGGGTCCAGAAACGCGACCCCCAGAATAACACCGGAGACATCCGTCGCATAAGTATCCACAAAGCGTACGATGGCCGGCATACGCAGTGGCGCACTGCCACGAATACCGAAGATGAGTTGCGGTATCCGTTCTCCCGGCTGAAAGGGAAAATCTTTTGGACAACGGCTAAGCATGCGCAAGCCACCTGCA
>JAWNZB010000246.1:0-1392 GCA_038447835.1 Candidatus Igneacidithiobacillus chanchocoensis
CGCGCGGGCGATGCTGCTCATCCCGCAACCCCCAACGAGGTGAATTAACCTTGCAACCCGGACTCCTGACTTAACGTTGGTACGGCGCGAGGGGGCAGGTCAGCTTTTACGCCCCGAACTTTATAGCCGACAAAACAGAGGAGTAAGCCAATACTCGACCACAGGCCGAAAGCAAAAACTCTTGCGACTGCTTCCCCGAGCGATTGCGATGCCAAGAGTATGAGGCCGCATACGGCACGGCATGTGCCGCTGCCATTCGGCAGTGGTTGGCTACCGAGGAGATAACTTGCCCCGTGGAAAATGCCGAACGCTCCCAACAAAAGCAAGACGATGCCCATAGGTTTGAAACTGAGTTTATGCCCCGGCGCCATACGCTTTTCGGTGTGCTCCTTGAGTGCCAGAGTCAATGCGAGAAGAAACGCCAAAAAGCCAAGGAAAACGAGAATGCTCGTGATGTCGGGGTTCGGTTGAGAAATTAGCGCTGCAAGCGAAATTCCGCCCGCGCCAAGAATTACCAACTGTAGAAGGATGCGTAGAGCCTTCATTAAAGCAACCTAACGTAATGTATCCCGCAAATTTTGCAAAATAAACTGGCCAGTGCGGAATATTCTGGTCGGCGTTTCCTCGGCGAAGCGGCTTGCAGACTGGGTTCCAGACAGATTGGCTGCGCAAGAATACAGGTATCAATGATCCCTGAAACCCGGCATACCCGTTCTGCGCTTTTTGACCTGTCGGGCAAATATACAAGAGGGCCCGGAAGGTGGGCAGCGTGATCCGCAGAATCGACGCCTGACGGTCTCTAGGCTCACTGCATTACGCCGAGAGTTCCGCCAGCAACTTCAGCAGCTCCGCTTCGTCGAGCACGGTTACGCCGAGTTCCTGCGCCTTCGCGAGTTTGCTCCCGGCCTCGGCGCCGGCGACTACGTAATCGGTCTTTTTCGAGACCGAGCCGGCCACTTTGCCGCCGGCCGCTTCAATGCGGGCCTTGGCTTCCTCCCGGCTGAGGGTGGGCAGGATGCCGGTGAGCACCAGCGTTTTGCCTGCGAGCGGTTTGGGAGCGTCGCGGTCGGGCGCGGCCTCGCTCCAATGCACACCGCAAGCGCGCAGTTGTTCCACCACTTCGCGGTTGTGCGGCTGGTCGAAGAAGGTGCGAATGCTTTGCGCCACCACGGGGCCGACATCGGGCACTTCGAGCAACTGTTCCAAGGACGCGTCAAGAATGGCGTCGAGCCCGCCGAAGTGGCGCGCCAGATCTTTGGCCGTGGCTTCGCCGACGTGGCGGATGCCCAGGGCGTAGAGAAAACGCGCCAGGGTGGTGGTTTTGCTCGCCTGAAGCGCCTGCAGCAGATTGGCCGCGCTTTTCTCGGCCATGCGGTCGAGTGCGGCGAGCTT
>JAWNZB010000091.1:0-7681 GCA_038447835.1 Candidatus Igneacidithiobacillus chanchocoensis
CGGTGACGGTGCAGATTCCCCTGCAGAACAACCAGCCCCAGCCCCTCTCCGAGCATCCCTGTGGCCACTGAGACGCCTTCCACCAGCCCCTTGCGCTTCACGGGGGTGCGCAAACGCTTCCAGCGCGGCAAGGATACGGTCCTCGCCCTCGATGGCCTGGACCTGGAACTCGCCTCCGGGCAAGTGACGGGCCTGCTGGGACCCGACGGGGCCGGCAAGACCACGCTCATTCGCCTCGCTGCGGGCCTTTTGCGCCCCAGCGAAGGGCAGGTATTCCTCTTTGGTCGGGAAATCAGCGCCGGTGCAACGGACCTGCAGGAAAAGATTGGGTACATGCCGCAACGCTTCGGCCTCTACGAAGATCTCACGGTACAGGAGAATCTCGATCTCTACAGCGATTTACAAGGACTCGATCCAAAACAGGCCCAGAGCCGCCAAGAGGAGCTCCTGAAACTGACGGCCCTGGGCCCCTTCGGCAAGCGGCGTGCGGGAGCCCTCTCCGGGGGCATGAAGCAGAAATTGGGGTTGGCCTGCGCCTTACTGCGAGCACCAAAGCTGCTGCTCCTCGACGAACCCACGGTGGGGGTGGACCCCATCGCCCGCCGCGAACTTTGGGAGATCGTTCGGGGTCTGCGCGGCGCCGGGACGACGGTGTTGATGAGTACGGCCTATTTTGACGAGGCCGAGCGTTGCGATGCCATCGTCCTGCTCCATGAGGGAAAGGTGCTGCGGCAGGGAAACCCGCAGAGCTTTACCGATCCCCTGCGCGGACGATGTTTTTTGGTGCGCCACGCCGACATGCGCCGGCGTGCCCTGCGCGAGTCTTTGCAGCAGCGCCCCGGCGTGCGGGATGCACGGATCATTGCCGACGGCATCCGCGTGCTCACCGGCCCTGCTGCGGTCACACCCGCTGCCGGCGAGCAGTGGGAGCCGATTGCGCCGGCCTTTGAGGACGCCTTTGTGGAGCTCTTGGGTTCGGGAACGACAGCGGCCGTCGGCACCGCGCCAGCAATCGCGACTGCGACCGACGGCAAGGCTACTGAGGCAGTGGTGGAAGTGGACGGCTTGCGCAAGTTCTTCGGTCATTTCGAGGCGGTCAAAAGCAGCACCTTTACCGTGCGCCGCGGCGAGATCTTTGGCCTCTTGGGGGCCAACGGTGCCGGCAAAACCACCACCTTTCGTATGCTCTGCGGTCTGTTGCCGCCGTCTGCAGGCACGCTGCGGGTGGCCGGAGTAGACATGCGCCGGGCGAGCAGCGCCGCCCGCGCCCGCATCGGTTATGTGGCGCAGAAATTCGCTCTTTACGGCAACCTCAGCGTCGATCAGAATCTCGCCTTTTTTGCCGCCGCCTACGACTTGCGTGGCAAGCAACGGCGTGCGGCCCTTGCCCATGCCCGCGAAGAGTTTCAGCTTGCTGCCTATGGCGCCGTCAATGCCGACGACCTGCCCCTAGGCATCAAACAGCGCCTGGCCCTGGCCTGCGCCCTCCTCCACGAGCCGCCCATCCTCTTTTTGGACGAGCCCACCTCGGGCGTCGACCCCCTGGCGCGCCGGGAATTCTGGCAGCGCATCAATGCGCTGGCGGCGCAAGGGGTGACGGTGCTCATCACCACCCATTTCATGGACGAAGCGGAATACTGCGATCGACTGGTCTTGATGTCTTTGGGGGAGATTCTCGCCCAGGGTAGCCCCGCCGAACTACGGGAGCAGGCCAAGAGCGCGGAGCGTCCCGATCCGAGCATGGAAGATGCCTTCATTCATCTCATCGAAGCCCATGAAAGCCAGATCCGGAGGGCCTCGTGAGCCCCCGGCGCCTGCGCGGACTCATCCGCAAAGAGTTCCTGCAGATCCTACGCGATCCCTCGGCCATTGCCATTGCCTTTTTTTTGCCGGTGTTCCTGCTCTTTCTTTTCGGTTATGGGGTGTCTCTCGATGCTCGCCACATCCCCTTGGCGGTGGTGGTGGACCAGCCAACGGCACAGACCAGCGCCTTTGTCGGCGGCCTGCAGCAATCCTTCTACTTTGCGCCAAAACCTTTCCTCAGCATGCAACATGCCCAAACTGCGCTCATGCAGCGGCAGGTCGATGGTATCGTCTGGCTGCGTTCCAATTTCAGCCGCCAGATTCTGCAGGGGGATACGGCCTCCATCGGGGTCTTCGTCAACGGCGTCGATGCCAACAATGCCCGCATCGCCGAAGGCTACTTGCAAGGGGCCTGGCAGAACTGGCTGCAACAACGGGCGCTGGCGGCCGGACAGCCCCTGATCATCCCGGTAGACGGCGAGGATCGGATTTGGTTCAACCCCGCCCTGCGCAGTCGGGATTATCTGGTACCGGGACTGATTGCCGTCATTATGACCCTGATCGGCGCCCTGCTCACGGCCTTGGTGGTGGCCCGGGAATGGGAGCGCGGAACCATGGAGGCGCTCATGGCAACCCCGGCGCAAATGGCGGAGATCCTGCTCGGCAAGCTGATTCCCTACTATGTCATGGGCATGGGCGGCATGCTGCTTTCGGTGGCCCTGGCGGTTTGGCTCTTTGCCGTGCCCCTGCGCGGCAGTTTTGTCGTCCTGCTACTCGCCTCGACCCTCTTCTTGCTGGTCGCCTTGGGCATGGGGCTACTCATCTCCAGCGTGGCACGCAATCAGTTCGTGGCGGGGCAGATTGCCATCATCGTCACCTTTCTGCCGGCCTTCATCCTCTCGGGCTTCATCTTCTACATTCCCTCCATGCCCGAGGCGATCCAGGTGATTACCCACGTTGTTGCCGCGCGTTATTTCGTGAGTATTCTCCAAACCCTTTTCCTTGCCGGTGACGTCTGGCCGATCATCCTCTGGAATAGCCTTGCCCTGTTGCTCATGGCGATCTTTTTTCTGGGCGTGACTCTGCGCCGTTCCCATAAGAGGCTCGACTGATGTTGGCGCGGATCTGGGCCTTGGTGATCAAGGAATTCCTCGCCATCCTACGCGATAAAAAGAGCCGTTTCGTCCTCATCGGTCCGCCCATCATCCAACTGCTGGTCTTTGGGTACGCCGCCACCTTCGACCTCGATCACATTCCCTATGCCGTCTACAACCAAGACAGCGGCTTTGCCTCCCGAGAGCTGCTGGGCTACTTTCAGGGTTCGCGCGCTTTTCGGCAGGTAGCGACCATCACTCGCGACGGGCAGATCGCCCCTCTCATCGATCGCGAAAAGGCACTGCTGGTCTTGCAGATCGGCCCGCATTTCACGGAAGATTTGCTGCGGCACCATCCGGCTGCAGTGCAAGTGATCATCGACGGGCGCAATTCCAATACCGCCACCATTGCCCTCAATTACGTCAATAGTATTCTGCTCTCCTTTGACGAGCGCTGGGCGCGAGACCATCACTGGGGCAGCCCACCGGCGCAGCTGGTCGCCCGCGCCTGGTTCAATCCCAATCTGCTGTCGCGCTGGTTCATCGTTCCGGGCATCGTCGCCCTGCTTACCCTGGTGGTGACGCTGCTGGTGACGGGGCTCTCGGTAGCGCGGGAACGAGAGCAAGGAACCTTCGATCAGCTACTAGTGACCCCCATGACGCCCCTGGAGATCTTGGCTGGCAAGGCCCTGCCAGGGATCCTCGTGGGCGCCGTCGAAGGTGCCTTCATCTCCTTGGTGGCGGTGTTCTGGTTTGGCGTGCCCTTCCTTGGTAGCGTCTTCGCTCTGATCGTGGGGATGCTGCTCTTTCTTTTTGCCGCCGTCGGCATCGGCTTGATGATCTCGTCCTTGTCCATGACCCAGCAGCAAGGCCTGCTCGGCGCCTTTCTCTTTTTGGTGCCGGCCATCATCCTCTCGGGCTTTGCCACCCCCATCGCCAATATGCCGGAACTGGTGCAAGACCTCACCTACGCCAATCCCATGCGCTACTTTTTGGTGATCGTGCGCGGAGTCTTTCTGGAAGGAGACGGACTGCGGGACCTATGGAGCCAGTATTGGCCCCTGGCCATCATCGCGGCCCTGAGCATGAGTGCCGCCGCCTGGCTTTTCCGTCATCGCATGCAATAGGGGGGCGTATGTTGCGGATCTGGATCATCGAGGCAGTCATCAGTTTGCTCTTGGGTGCCGTTGTCTATCGCCTGAGTTATAGCGTCTTGCGCCACTATTGCGGTGCCTGGGTGGTGGTCCTGCTGACGGCCGTCCTACTGGGGGCAGGCATCTCGGGTGCTCTGGATCCTGCCCTCCTGCACGACCTACGCGCCAACGAAGCCCCACCGCCGACTTGGCTGCTGCCCCTCACCCGCGCTTTGGCCTATCTCTTTGGCGCCTGGATTGTCGAACGCATCCTGCGCAAACGTGAGCGTCTGGGCTTTGGGCCCAATGCCGGTCGCGGAAATTGACTTGGACGCTCTCCAAATGATGCAACCAAACGGGAGCATTCTCCCTCTTACCGTAACGCTACGGAATAGGTAACAAGGATCTCGTTTTCGCCGGGATTGCGGGTGGAAAGATCGCCGTTGGACAAATGTGCGATCTTTACACCGAGACGCTGCCCAGCAGCCAAATGATACGCTCTCTCCATGATGGGGCCAATTGCGGTTCTAAAGCGGGCCGATATTGGAGGGCAAGGCGATCGTGACTGCGCTGGCCATGGGCCCGGCGATACCCCATCTGCGCATCAAAAAGTGAGGGATCAGGAAGATCGCGACACAGCTCTGCAAAGCGGTCAGGGTAAACGAAGTTCTGAATGGCGACCCAAGGATAGGGTTGTTTTTGCTGAAAACTTGTGGCGCCCTCGAGCAGGCTATTCATGGTTGATCTGTCCAGAAAGCGCATGGCTATCCTCCCGAACCTATTACTGTGTTGCGGCTATATAAATGCTGAAATTGCCGGCAAAGCATAGCAAAAAACGCTTTACTGCACAATATAAATAGCAAAATAGTCGACTAGTTAGGTAGGTGTTATTTTTTATCTGGAGCCGGTATTAGCCTGCGCAGAAAAGCTCGACGATCTTCCTGCTGCCCTTTTTCCAGCCGCTCGCGAGTATGTCGCCGAAAGGCGATGACTTGGTCCCAGGCGGCAAATACAGCCTCGGCATCTGAGTAGCGACGCAGACCCTGTACTTGCGGCTGGATGAGAAAGTGGCCGAGGCCTTGCCGATAACTCAAATGGGCCTGCCCCACCAGGCCCAGCACTCGTAGCGGAAGCATTGGACCATAGGGAACACAGGGTTGAGCAGCCCGCTCCGTGGCAGACCATCCCTCGGGTAGTGCAACAGCAGGAGGCGTTATCGGAATGAGGATTTGCGATAACGCAAGGGAAGTAAGCAATTGCGTCGTCCACCACTCCCCCAACTGCCGTGCCCCCCGCTGACATACCCTAATCGAAGGGTTGGCCGCAGAACTATCGTGGAAACATTCCTGCTGCCACTGCGAAAAAATCGCTGTAACAGCACGGCTGAATTCCTCTAGATCCTTAAAGGATCGACTTTCCCAACTCACTATTTCATGGCCTCAGAACCAGTCCACAGCACGGCCAATATCTCCGTCTCTAGAATGCGTCCGAGCTCACGATACAGCAGTAATTCGCTCAGTTGCTGCAAGCGCTCGCTGAAATCCGGTAGCCAGTCACCCAAAGCATCACGGCCGAAGATCCAAGCCATCTCCGGATCCTCCTCTTCTAGGTACGCCGCACATTCGCAGATCGTGCCCAGATAATCGGCGGGAAGCCCTATCGCCGCCAATCCATACTCTTGGTAGAACTGCTCTAGGTCGGCAGCGCGGTGGCCATTGAGGATGCCATCCTCCAGAAATGCCGAGGCGAAAGGCGGGCAGAGGGCCGGAAAGCTGAAGAGTCGTGTATGCTCGCCTTGCCAAGCCTCCAAGGGCAGCCTCTCTAACTCCGCCAACGCTGGCCGGAGTATCGGATAGTTTTCGCTTTGCTCCCGCAAAAATCCCAGCGACTCTGTCGACGGTTCGGCCAGGGCCAGGGCGACCAAGCGCCAAGTCTGTGCTGCTACTCTCGGTTCAGTGATGAGTGAGGACATGCTGGATTCCTGCTCCCAACAAGCCATCGTGCGCGGCATTGCCCCAGGGAAAGACATAAACGCCGCTGGCCAAAAAGTAGTGGCGCAGGAGAAATCCCCCCAAGAGAACCAAGACTGCACTCAGTAGGACGGGTGCTGGACTATGCCAAGCTTTGAGTACCCCGCGGAACTCGAGAAGGAAGGGTAGTAACAGACCCAACAGCAGAAAACCGCCTAACCAGCCCCAACTGTGCAGAAGGATGTGCAGCGACCCTCGTCCACTCAGCGACTGGGGCAGAACCACTGTCATGATTAAAACGATGAGCAGAATCTCTACCCCGATCAACAAGAGATCCAGACGCTCATAGGCGCGCGCGAGAGAACCGTGCTGGCGGAGAACAGCGTAGAAAACCAGCAGTTGAAAGGCTAGCGCGGTAGAGAACGCCGATACGGTGAACAGTGGTGGAACCAGGTCATTGGACCAGAGCGCCGCCGCTGGAAAGGAGCGTAGGAGCAGCCCGGTGTAGACCGCCGTCCCCAACCCGCAAAAGGTCGTCAGCCAGGCGATGGGGAAACGCAGTCGCTGCGTCCAGCGACCCACCCAGCGGATAAGAGGAAGATCAAACCAGGCGGACAGCCACGGACCAATGACAGGAAGGCGACGAAACCAGGCTTCTTCCAGCAACAGTGGCCATGCGTAGAGGAGTCCAAGCACCATCGCCCAGACAATGAACTGGGTTCCCCACGCGATCCAGGACCAGGGGAGGAAGAGTGGGTTCCAGGGCACGAGGATTCGCCAAACGTTGATAGGATGTAGCAGGTCGATGAGCAGCAGGCCTGATCCCACACCGAGAAAAGCCTCGCCAGACAATATTGCCCAGAGCGTCGCCGCGCGGTCGGCGCGAAAATGCAGGTGACTGATGACACCCAGAGCAATAAGGGCGGCCCCCATACCACCAAGAAATAGGTAGGCGGCCACGAGGGTTGCCCAGCGATCTTGGGTAATCAGGGTAGTCGCAAAGTGAAGAGAATTCATACCAAGCCCTCCGGAAGCTTGTGGACGTAATAAACGTTGGGTCCGGTGCCCAATTCGGTCAACAAGCCTTGAGCGGTACCGCTGGCCACGACCTTGCTAATTAGATCGTTGGGATTGTCCAAATCGCCAAATATGCGTGAATGGGCAACGCAGGTTTCCACACAGGCGGGCTCCAGCCCTTGCTCCAAACGGTCATAGCAAAAATCGCATTTATCGATGCTGGGCACGCTTCTTTTCAGAAAATCCTCGCCGTAATAGGCCTTCCCTTTGCTAATATCGTCGCTATCGGCACCGTAGCGCGCATCATAGGGGCAGGCCATGGCGCAAGCCTGGCAGCCCATACAAATATCGGGGTTCACACGAACGATGCCATTGGCCATTTTGAAAGTCGCCCCCGTCGGGCACACGCTTACACAAGGGGGATTATCGCAATGGTTGCAAAGTTTGGGAAAGAACTGACGTAAAACTCGATCGCCAATCTCGATTTCTTCATCATATACATAAGTACGGAATTTATCTGGATTCCAAACCGGGGTCTGGTTTTCCATAGCACAGGCAGCCATACAAGCATTGCAGCCAACGCAGGTATCCAGATTAATGAGCATGGCATATTTAGTCATGAAAGACTCCTCAAGCGCGTTCTAGACGCACAGTAAACTCCTGC
>JAWNZB010000247.1:0-1389 GCA_038447835.1 Candidatus Igneacidithiobacillus chanchocoensis
GCACGAGCTTCATCTGCTGCCATTCTTAGCTGACCGGATAGCCGTCTTGGGGGATGACCACCGGCTATGGGCCGTAGGAGCGCCGGAAGAAGTTCTGCGCGACCGAAACCTGCTTTTGCGGGCGCACTTGGTACCGGAAGAGAGCTGGCTTAGGGGGATGGTAAATGGGTAGGGCGACTAGATCGGCTTCGGGTAGTTTGCAACTTACATTTGATGACCTGGCGGTGCCGCAGACACTAGAGGAACTGGAAGCGGTGGTAAAAAATTGTCGCAAGTGCCCGCTGGCGGAAGGCCGGACTAACGTGGTTTTTGGAGAAGGAAACCCGCACGCCCTACTTATGTTCATCGGTGAGGGTCCCGGGGCTGAAGAAGACCGGCAGGGGAGGCCCTTTGTTGGGCCGGCGGGACAGCTGCTCGACCGCATCCTGGCTGCCTGCGGGATAAAGCGGGAGGAGGTCTATATAGCCAACATCGTAAAGTGCCGTCCTCCGGGAAACCGGGTACCCTCCAAGGAGGAGGCGGAAGCCTGCCTGCCCTACCTGCGGCGGCAGATCGAACTCATCCGGCCCAAGATAATTGTCTTGCTGGGAGCGACTGCCCTGCAGTACCTGGTGGGATCGGGGGCCCGGATTACCAAAATGCGCGGGCAGTGGCTGGGACCCCTTTACGGAGCCCAGATCATGCCCACTTATCATCCGGCAGCTTTGCTGCGCGACGCCAGCAAGAAGCGCCCGGCCTGGGAAGATTTCAAAAAGGTCAGAGACGCTTACTTTAGCCTTAAAAGACAAGAGCTCTAAGGTCGCCGCCAGGCGGCGCCCTTTTCCTTTCTGGCGGTTTTGATTAATGCTGCCAGCCTTCGCTCGGCTGCTCCTAGAGCAAAGATGGCGGCATCGGTGTATTCGGGGTCGCAGAAGTCGAAATGGCAGCGGCAGACGGCCTTTGCTTCCAGAGCTCGCCGGTACTCCTGGAGAAGCTCTTCCCTTTCTGCTCTTCGAAAAAGCACAGTGCCGTTCCCCCCTGAGTTTCCTTCTCTAACATCATATGCGCTTCCGGTGGGCACCTTGCGGCTACAAAAGAACCGCTTGGATTCCTGCTCTGCTTTGGCTGCAAGAGGAAGCGGAATACTTTTTTGCTGAGGCGGCCACATAAGCAGTCGAGCCGTTTGGGCTAAATACCGGCTCCGAATTCTTTTTGACTAAAGGGGTTTTAAAGGAGCAGGATTTTGTACGGCAGGTGACGAATCTTACAAAAACACGGGTTTAGCTTTGGCCGCTTTGAGGTACGGCTTATACTAAAGCATATTTGAAGATATGGCGGAAAAGGAAGTAGGAGGAAAGTGAGGAAGGTATCGCGCCGTGACTTCCTGCGCAGCTTGGGCGGTATTATAAG
>JAWNZB010000248.1:0-1388 GCA_038447835.1 Candidatus Igneacidithiobacillus chanchocoensis
TGCCGAGCTGGGCAATGTTGCCGCCTACCTCTCCCAAGCCGAAATGGTGCTGCCCGGCGATCATCCCTGGGTACAGCAGGCACAGGCTGCCCGCAAGGACATTCTCGACAATCTCGCTGAGGACCGCAGTGCGCAGCATGCCGCTGAATACCGCCAGCGTCTGGCCACGTTGAAGAAGGACTACATCACCGCCTACATCGCCAGCCACAGCAAGGCGCGGCTGGGTGTGGCTGAGGACAAGACCCGCAACGCCCTGCGCAAGGACGATCGGCTGCTGGCGCTGCGTGTGCTCGCCGGCGTGTCGCTGATGCCCACCAGCCAGCTCACCGCCTTCGAGGAGTCCCTCAACGGTCTGAAGAGCTGTTCCTCACTCGATGAGCCGACGCTGGTCACGGCCGCCGTTTGCCCGCACTGCCAGTTCCGCCCGTCTGCCGAACAGTTGGAGCTGATCCCGGCGGCCAATCGCCTGCACAAGCTGGATGACGACTTGGATCAATTGGTGGCCAACTGGCAGCAGACCCTGCTGGAGAACCTGGAAGACCCGTTCACCCAAGACAGCTTGGGCCTGTTGCCGCCCGCGTCAAAGAAGCTGATCGACGCCTTCCTGGCCTCCCGCAAGCTGCCGGACCCGATGACCAGCGAGTTTGCCAATGCTGTGCAAGAGGCGCTGTCGGGGCTGGAGAAGATCGCGGTCAAGGGTGACGAGATCAAACAGGCGCTGCTGCAAGGAGGCTCGCCGGCCACACCGGACGACCTGCGCAAGCGCTTCGAGTCGTTCCTGAGCGAGCGCTGCAAGGGCAAGGATGCCACCAAGCTGCGGTTCGTGATCGAGTGACACGGTGAACGCTCGACCATGACAAGAAGAATTTGAGGAACGACTGATGAGTGATCTTTTCCAGAACCATGCGGCCAAGTCAGGCCCGGTTGAATGCCTCGGGCAAACGTTCCCGAGTGACGAGGCTCGCCGCGAGCATTACCTAAAACTGCTTGCCGAGAAGCTTAAAGATCCGGCATTTCGAAAAACAGAAGGGTTTCCTGTTGGGTCAGACGAGCAAATTCTCTCGCTCTCAAATCCGCCTTACTACACGGCATGTCCCAACCCATTCATATCGAGCTTCGTCGAGCACATAGGTAAACCCTACGTGCCAAATGACAGCTTTGTACATGAGCCGTTTGCTGCAGATGTCAGCGAAGGGAAGATGGACCCAATCTATAACGCGCATAGTTACCATACAAAAGTTCCTCATAAAGCCATCATGCGCTACATCCTGCATTACACGCAGCCTGGCGATATTGTCTATGACCCATTTTGCGGAACTGGCATGACCGGGGTCGCTGCGCAAATGTGCGGCGATAAAAAAGTAATTGAGTCTCTTGGGTACATGGTG
>JAWNZB010000249.1:0-1386 GCA_038447835.1 Candidatus Igneacidithiobacillus chanchocoensis
ACGCTTGGGCTTGATTCGTCAGGCTATAAAAAAGGCACTGAAGAAGTCGCCAAGGCGCAGTCTAAGCTGGAGAAGCTAGTAAAGAAGGATTCCTCCGAGCGAGTCGCCATAGAAAAGAAGGCAGCAAAGGCGCAGGCCGACCGTGCAAAGCAGTTTGAGAAGCAGGGCAAGCAGGCGGCTGAGACTTTCGGGAAGATCCGCAATCATGCCCTTGGGCTGATAGCTGTACTGTCAGGCGGCGTCGGACTGTTCGAGTTCGGCAAGGACATGCTGACCAACGCGGCAAGTGTCAAGCGGCTGGCGGATAACCTCGGGCTTCCCATGCGGCAAACCCAGGCTTTTGTTGCGTCCATGCGATCCGTTGGTGGCAGCGCAAAGGGGGCCGAGAATCTGCTACTAGGCATGTCCGACTCACTGGTTGGGTTACATAAGGCGGGGGTCGTTACCTCGCAGATGGCGGGGATGCAAAAGTGGGGGATTAATATAACCAGCACCAACAACGCCTTGACGCAGTTGCTGGCCGTATCCCGCAAGCTGTCCGCTGAGTACAAGATTGACCCAACCAAGGCGCGGTTCATGGCCAGCGAGATGGGCATTGATGAAAGCGCCTTCAATCTGCTGAAGCACTACGGCAAGTTTAAGCAGATGATGGCGCACTATGAAGCGCAGCCAGTTTATACGAGATCAGAGGGCGACCAGGCGGAAGTTATCCAGCGGAAATTGACTGACTTCCGCAATGCAATCCAGAAAACCGCAACCACCATCGCGTATCAGTTTTTGCCAATATTCATGAAGTTACTTGTCCAAGTCCAGCAATGGGCAAACTGGGCGGTTGCCCATCAGTCCCAAATCGTGGGGTGGGTTGATGATTTTGTGCATGGATTGGAGAGCCTTGCGCATTGGTTGGGGGAAACGACCGGGGGAGTGGCGCGTTGGAAGTTGATATTAGGTGGGCTTGCCGCGCTTAAACTGGCTTCAATGGCTTCCGGTATTATCGTGCTCGCATCCGCATTTGTCCGGCTGGGAAGCGCATTAGCGGGCATTGCTGGCCTCGGTGGCGCTGCTAAGGCTATCTCATCTGCGGCAGACGCAGGGGCCGGGGCAGCGGCAGGGGCTGGAGCGGCAGAAGCAGGGGCAGCGGCAGGGGCAGAAGCAGAGGTAGGGGCTGGAGCAGAGGTAGTAGCAGGAGCGACAGGTGCAGCGATCCTTGCTCCAGTTGCAGCGTCCTTGGCGGGAGTTGGTGCCATGCTCTATTCCCAGTCGCTCAATAGCGGAGAAAGTAAAGACTTGGCGCACAGCGAGGCACGAGCAATGGTAATGGCAAAGTTACAAGCCCTCGGCTATAGCCACAAAACTAGTGCCGCCATTGCCGCAAACCTGAATGCC
>JAWNZB010000011.1:0-38529 GCA_038447835.1 Candidatus Igneacidithiobacillus chanchocoensis
AGGAGATCAGGAAGTCAACAGGAACAACACAGTCTTTCTGGCATTGGCGCGCTCTGGTCCCTAAAAGGCCAAAAGTAAGTGGACTAGATACTTGGTTGGTTGTTCGGTCAATAGATCGAGCACCTATAGCTGAGATGGGAACATTCTGTTCGAAAAGCCTCTGATAGGCATCTAAGAGGTCGTTGATGAGGCTTGGAGAACACTCGGAATCTTGGTCAAGCAATAGAATAAAATTGACATCATACGCTGCGGCTGCGCAGATGCCACGATTGAGAGCGCTCGCGACACCCTGATTTTCAGAAAGTGGGATGCAATAAAGATGGGGCAGGTTAATATCTGTGCAAAAATCATTAGCGCAAAACTTGGTACTGTTGTCGACAAGAAATATTTTGTCAACCTGAGACGCGATGCGCAATAAGTTTATGCGAAGTAGGGTCGGGTCAGGTTCGTAACTAACCACGATGGCTGCGCAGATTGGCCGAGGTTGGCGATTTGTTATCATAGGCGCTCGGAGCCGCTTAGAACTTTCCCGAGCCGGCTACAAGCACGCTCCCAGGTAAACTGCTGAATAGAGCTATGCCCGCTCACCGCATACTTTATGCGAATATCTGGATTTTTGATAAGGTAGGAAACGGCATCTGCTAAAGCAAAAGGGTCTTTGGGTGGTCTGAGCAATCCATTAACGCCGTTTTCAATGAATTCCTGATGCCCGCCAATGTCGGTCGCAACTACGGCCGCGCCACATTGCATGGCCTCAGCAGGTGGCAGCGGCCATCCTTCGGCCCAACTGGGGGATAGGAATATACTGCTTTGATTATATAGTCTGCGCAGAAGAGACGGGCTTGGAAGGCGATGATATTCGATCCATTTGGGTAGGTGTCTGTTTCTGGGAGACGTGCCAAAGAGAGAAGCTCGAAGTTCAGGAGTATGGCTTTTCACAATCTGCAGAGCCTCTATTCCGTCGGCGCTGCCTTTCCATTCCTGCTCATGGTACAACATGAAAACTGACGCGGGATGGCGTTGTTCTATAGGAATGTCTACGCCAAAGCGGGTGAAATCTAGGCCATTGGGGATATACTCTGCTGTTGTGCCCAATCTGACTGCAATCTCTTCCAGCCATCGCGCGATGACGATTTTCTGCAATGGGTGTCGCCAAGTATTTGTTAGGCGATCTTGAGGGGTGCCGTTCCAATTTTCCCAATGCTGGATGAGGTAGAATTTCCGCCCTTTGCGCTCTGGATAACGGGCAAGCCACTCGGCAGTTTGCCAAGCTGTTGCGATAATGACATCTGCATCAGGTATATATTTTGGATGCAAAGACCAAGTCCATAGCATCTTGACACGTGGGTCGACCAGAAACCAGTCCTTAGGTAGATAACTACGATCCACTTGAGCTTGCATATATCTTATGAACTTTTTGGGATACTGACTTATTGGGGTATCCGTATTGAGCAACGCAGGATGAACAACAGTAACCTCGTGTCCCTTTTGGGCTAGACAATTAGCGTATTCATAAACGACCTTTACACCGCCGACGGGTTTCCATCCTCGACCCGGAAGAAGAAAAGTGATCCTCATACTATATGCTTCTCCGGAGCGTCGCCCCATGATTTTGGGATGGTAGTATAAGAAAGCGTAGCTGTCATTAATAGTAGGAGAGCGCCGAGCCCAATGTACGTGGGGCTCATGTAGGATAGCGATTGAGCGAGAAAGAAGCTTGCTACCACAGGCAGGAAAAACAGGAAGGCTATTGGTGCGATAGACTGCATCTTCGAGGCAAAAATGAGCAAAATACAATCAACACCCACACGAATCGTCCATGCCCAAGCGGCCCCGACAATGCCTAAGTAATTAATGCCAAACCAAAGCATAACCATGTAAGGTAAAAGTTCCCACAGGTTGAATCGGGCTGGTAAATCTGGGCGTCCTGTACCTTGCAGGTAGGTGGCTGAAATGCCAGAAACAGCATCTAGCCAAACGCCAAGTAGTAGGATTTCAGCTACAGGTGAAGATTGTTGTGCGAGTGTTTTTCCAATCCAGAAGATTAGGAAAGGCTTTGCCAGTAGTTCTGCCAAGATAATTAATGGAGATAATAAGATGGTAACAGTTAATAAAGCCCGTCGTAATAATTCGTCTACATCTGTAGAGATTGATCGAGAAAACTCTGGGAATAGCGCCATTCGTAGACTTTTAGGGAAGATTGTGAAATATAAAACGATGTTGTAGGGTATGGTATAGGCAGTGACGGCTATCATTCCTATTCGGCTACCAATTAAAAAGCGATCCGCGACCGATAATAAAGAGCTTGTAATACCGTTTGCTGTGATCCACCCGCCATAACGAAGAAGCGGCTTGACTAGGCTCAGACGCATTCGTGGTACCGACTGCAAAGGAATATGATGCTTACAAGCACGGAAGAGGAATAAACCGCTTACCAAGCGGCCAAATATCGCGGCAGGGATCAAAACAGCAAGACTGTTATATCCCACGTAGGCGATTCCCAAAGGGAGTAGCTGATAGGTTACGGTGCCTGCTAGTTGGCTCAGATTCATAGAGAGGAAGGCTTGCCTACCCTCCAATGTGCCAGCTAATAGGGATAGAGAAGTCGCGATTGGGAGGGCAAAGACTAGCCAGGGTAGCGCGGTATCGACCTCTCCGCGCAGATTTGTGCTCACAACAAAAACGTTACCAAATAGCCAATGACCTATGGCGTAAAGCAATAGTCCACCGAGAAGGCCCGTGATAAAACTGATAAACCATCCAGTCCAGAAAACTTCCTCTCTCTTTTCTGTTGGTGCATCACGCAGCGCGGCTATTCTGTTGGCCACCGCTCGGCCAAAACCCAAATCAAAGATGCCAAAATAACCAAGAAGCAGCCAGACTATGGCAAGGACGCCGTAGCGCGCCTCACCAATGAGGTGAAGGTAGATGGGGACCGTGATTAACAGCAGGGCGGCAGGTACTGCTGCTCCAGCCAGATTGATTAGCGTGGAACGAGCGATTCGGGGTTGTGGGGTGCTCATGTCAGGTGCTTTGACGCGCCATGGCCAGATGGGCCGCTCACCTCAGGGCCGAGGCTTTTGGCGTTTCCTCGGCGAACTTTTACAATTTGATCGTAGCCGATGCGCATGGGTTACTCGCTACCTTCTACAGCGGGAAGGAGCCCATATTTGTTACATACTTCTTCAAAGCGTTTGAAGATAGCCATCAGGGTACCCATGTTGTCGTGCACGGCGTTGAGATATTGGGCTGCCGTTTGTGCTTCCCAATCGTAATCGTGGGTCAGTTGATTTCTTAGTGTGCGCAACTCCAGCCAGACCTCCGGCGCGGTGATGATGCCCTCGTGGGTCATCCAAGTGACAACGTCGAAGTAGCTTCGGTAACGTTCGCCGAGCATGGTGTGGGCGTGACGCATGGCACCGGCGAGTTGATCCTGTAGCTTCGTGAAACGGTCATTAAGCGCGGCCAAGCGCTCGGCCGCTTCCGGGTCGTCGAGATCGCTGGCAGTTATCGGCCAGTGCAGCCGCTCGGCGCTATGGCGCAATCCATCTCGCAGCCATCGCAATACCGTAAGCTGGAGGTGCAAAAGTGCTTGTTGTTCCTGATAGAGCGTGGTCATGCCAGGCGTATCCCGGTTATTCGGGCGATGTTGGCGATCGGCCCGGGCTGGCTATGCGGGGTTTGCACTACAAGATCAACGGGTAGGCGCAGCGCGGATTCCATGCGCGCCTGGGTGCGTAGCAAGGCTTGTACGGGGAAGTCCTGGTCGCTTTCGACAAGCAGGTCGATGTCGCCCCCTAGCTTGCGGTCATCCACCCGCGAGCCGAAGAGCCAGACCCGGGCTTCCGGGCCGAAGCTTTCCGCAGCAGTCTGGCGGATTTGGGCGACTTGCTCGGGGCTGAGGCGCATAGGGGCGGTCAGGCGGCGTAGCGGAGAATTTCCACTTCGGCGTGGCGTTGAACGGCTTGCTCTGCCATATTCATGACATGCTCCGACGTTTTTTCATCCAGATAGTATTCACCACACTGGCTGCACACTTCCGCAGGAACATCTTTGATGACGATGACCGTTGCGCCCCGTTCCAGAGTTACGGTAACCGTTCCTGGTTGAGTGGTGCCATGGCGGCAGATCACACATTGCATGAGGTCCTCCTTGAAAAAGTATCGTCCCATTGATCCGGTCCGGGAATATAGGCAGTAATCACTATACATAGCCTGTTGGCCGCGTCATAGGCGACCACGACATGTAAGGGGCATCCATCATGGTTGCCGAGCATCAGTCGGCTGGGATAGGGGTGATCATCCGGATACTCTTCCACGATTTGCCCATTGCCCAACGTGCGCAAAACGGCTTCTTCGGTAATCGCCCGCTGAAACATGCGCTGCAGTGCGTGGCGGCTAAAGTATATGTTTTCGCAAAACATAGCAGAATGTTGTCGCGAACTGGCGGATTTGGGCGACTTGCTCGGGGCTGAGGCGCATGGTCAATCCACCCATAGGCTCGAGAGAGAAAGGGAGATGGCGGCGAAGGGGTCGACAGTGGCCACGTCATCACCTCCCCAGGTGCCCAGCAGCAGCCAGCGCCCAGCCTGATTGGCGTAGGCCTCCAAAGTGCGGGCGTCGGGGTCAGTGAGCCAGCAGTGGGCGACACCGGCGGCGGCGTAACGGGGCAATTTGAGGACGCGATCGGTACGTGCGGTGGCCGGGGAAAGTACTTCGCAGAGCCAGTCGGGGGCCATCTCGAACCACGCGGTTTTGGGGAGTGCCGGCATCCGTTCGCGACGCCAGCCGGCGAGGTCGGGAACGAGGATGTCTTGGCTCAGGTGTAGCTCGGGTTCGTCAAATATCCACCAGCCGCCGGGGCCGCCCTCACCCTGATCGAAGGGCGTCCCTACTTTGTTGCCAAGCACCGAGCTGGCCCGCGCATGCGCCGGGGCCGGGCGGGGATGGGTAAGCAGTCGACCGGCGATGATCTCGCCCACGACATTGTCGGGCAGACCGAAGAGGTCTTCGTAGCTTGCGAGGCGTTCGGCTGTGGTCATGCCGCGCCTCTGCCAGTATCGAGACCCGACGCGGCAAGATCATCCACTTCCCGGCGCAAGGCGGCAATCTCCGCCCGGAGGGCGTCGTATTCAGTCATTTTCCGGTGCAGAAAGCGGACGGTGACCCGTGCTTTTTCCTGGACGCCTTCGGGCGTTAGCAGATAGGCGTAGACGCCCTTGTGGGGGTTGCGGCGAAAATTGTGAGTTTTGATCAAGCCTTTTTCGACCAGGGCCTTGATGCAGTAATTGGCCTTGCCCAAGCTGATGCCCATGGCAGCCGCGAGCTCGCGCTGCGTAATTTCCGGACGCTCCGCGAGGAGCTTGAGCAATTGGTACCGGGTGGCGTCGTCTAGCACAGGTCTGTTCAGACAGTGAACTTGTTGGGATCGTAGCGGCGATCCCATTGTATTGTCAATGCAATAGTTGGTGCTGCGATCGGTGCTTGCTGTGGAGCAGGCGACGGGGAAATCGCCCTCGTCGGGGAGCGCAGTTTCAGTACGCCCCTTCCCGCCGAAAGACCACGCGCACCGTCCGTAACAGAATGACTATGTCATACCAGAGGGTCCAGTTGCGCACATACCAGGCGTCGAGGTTGCTGCGGTCGGCAAAGCTCGTTTCGGAGCGGCCACTCACTTGCCATAGTCCGGTAATGCCCGGATTGACCTGGGTGTACAGGGCGATGTTGTCGCCGTAGCGGTCGAGCTCTCGTGCCAAGAGGGGCCTCGGCCCTACGAGGCTCATCTCGCCGCGTAACACGTTGAAGAGCTGCGGCAGTTCGTCGAGGCTGCTGCGCCGCAGAAAACGGCCGATGCGGGTAATGCGCGGGTCGTCGCGGAGCTTGAAGTTGCGATGATATTCTTCGGCAATGGTTGGGTTTTCCGCTAAGTAGCGCTGCAGGCGCGCCTCGGCGTCGGGCACCATGCTGCGGAACTTTAGGCAACCAAACGGTTTACCGTGGCGCCCCACCCGCTCCTGTCGAAAGAATACCGGGCCGCCATCTTCGGCACGGATGCGCCAGGCAATCCCCAGCAGTAGCGGGCTGAGCAGCACCGTTAGCATCCCCGCCGCCAGGAGATCGAAAACGCGCTTGATTAGGCGTGGACCGGGGCGGGCAAGATTGTCGCGTACCCGCAGCATGAAGACTTCGTGGCTGAAAAAATGCATCACCTCGAGCCCATAGAGCGGCAGTCCGCGTAAGGCCGGGGCAATGGCCAAGTTAGGGTAGTACAGCCCGAGTAGGCGCAAGAGATCCTCTTGGGTTTGCCAGTGGGCATTGTCGAGGGCAAGGACGACCTGGGGATTGCCGAGACCGTGTAGGGTAGCCAGGGGGTCTGATCCCAGGGCCATGACCGTTGCGGCCGACCCGGCTACTGGCGGGGAATTGTCGGAGAGCGAGAGGAGCCAACGTACCTCGTAACCCAATAGGGTGTCGCTCTGGATGGCGCGCATGGCCTCGAGGGCGTTGGCGCCAGTGCCAATGATCGCCACCGGGCGATTCCACAGCCCCAAGCGTTGAAAGACATGCCGCAGTAGCAGGCGCCCGGCCGGTAAGAGCAGTAACGCCAATAGCCAGGCCGAAAAAAGCCAGAGGCGGGATAGAGGCCACTTGCCACTGAAGGCGATGGCGGCATTGAGGCCGAGGAGCACGGTAAAAACGGCAATGATATCGCCTACCTCGTCCCAGAAGACCTTGCGCCGGGCGTAATGGCCTTTGAGAAGAAAGGCGAGGATGCCTAAGCTTGCAAGGAACAGAAAGAGCAGGATGTTGACCTCGGCAAGGCTGCCCCACCAGCCGGCCAACACGCGCACCGGGTTTTCACCGTAGTAGAAGGCATGGGAAAGACGGCTGAAGTAGACCGCCAGAGCGAAGGCAAGCAGATCCCCCAAGGCCAAAGACCAAGGGATCCAGCGCGCCGGTTGGCGGCTAGCCGTCAATTTCCGCCCCTTGCGCCCGCATCGGCCTGCATCGCTATAAACCCGCGCACCCGCAGATCTTGGAGCAGGTTATGCGCTGCCTGGACCAAGGTTGGTACTTGCGCATGGGCCTCTTGCAAGGCCTTGGCGAGTTCGTGGGCATCTTCGATGTAGTCGTGGATGATTTGCTTGCGTAGGCGTCGCAGGGCAAGCCAGTTGTTGGCGGAGTCGATGAGACCCAATCGCTCGGCGCGATCGAGATTGTCGATAGCCGTACCTGGGGTTTCGCCCACGGCTTGCCGCCAAAGGGGCAGTAATTTGTCGCCGACACTATCTTGTAGACGGCCAAAGCGGGCCGCAAAAGCATCTACGGTCTCGGCCAGCTGGGGGTTTTGCTCCAACGAGCGCAAGCGCTCGGCATCGAGGGCTTCAGCGAAAAGGCGTTGATCAGTGAGTTGCAGATGCTGCATTTCCCGATGGATGACGCGGGCAAGAAACTCCAGGCGCTGGCGCAGGGGTTCGGACAAGGTCACAGGCGCACCCCGGTGCGGCGTGCGGTTTCGTGGATGGGTTGGACGAGAAGATTGGGCGCGCGCAGCAAAACGTCCACCTTGCGGCCGTCGAAGCGGCGTTCGAGTTGGGCGGCAAAGAGCGCTTTCTTCCAAGCGGAGTCTTCTACCGGCTCGGGGCTTTCGACCAAGAGATCCACGTCGCCGCCGCGCAGATTGTCGTCGACGCGCGAGCCAAAGAGCCAGACCTGCGCCTCTGGGCCAAAGATCTCTGCTGTCACTTCGCGAATGGACTGTACCTGTTCCGGGCTAAGGCGCAAGGTAATCTTTCCCTCCAGATTCCTGAGCACGGAGAATAGCACGAGACGGCAGGCATGCAGGAGCCCGCCGCGCGGGAGAGGTGTGTCTACTTGTTCGTTTTTTGCTTGGCGATGGCAGAGGTGAGCGGAAGGAACAGCGTCAACGCCAGGTCAGGTAGCGCAAGAAAGCCGTGATGCCGATAAAAGGCTGCCGCCCTTTCCTCTTTGGCATCGACTAGCAAAGCGTAAGCGGCAACTTCAGAGCGGGCGGTCCGTTCTAGCGCATCGGCCAGCAGTGCCCCGCCAAGCCCTTGCCCCTGGAAGGCTTTATCTACCGCTAAACGCCCCATTCGTACCACCGGCACGGTCGGGTACCGTGGTAACTTTTTCGCCGTCGTGGTGGGCAGGTCGGCCAGGAGCAGGCTTGCCGCAGCCAGGGTGTAGTAGCCCGCAATCCGCTGTTCGCTCGTTAGCGCTACGAAACAAGCGGTTACGCGGCGACGAATGTCTTGGGTCACCCGCTCGCGCAGGTAGCGATCGAGTGGCTCGGAGCCGCTGCAGAAGCTGTTGCGTTCATGCGTGTCATCCAGCGGTGCAACAAGGAAGGGTGCATTGCTCATTCAGAGCGCAGTAAATTGCTACGGCGGGCAAATGCGCGCTGCAAGGCTGGCGTTGGTTGTGGTGGCGACAGGTATGCTCGCGCAAAGCATTCTTGGTCGGCCAAACTGAGACGCACGATTTCCGCTTGTTCGATGGCGCGTAGTGCAGCGTCTTGCACGGCGGCTACGATAAAATCGGTCATGGTGCGCCCCTGAAGCTCCGCGGCGCGCTTGAGCATTGCATGCAGATCGGTGCTGACTCGGGCTTCGAGACGAGCGGTAGAGCGGGATTGTGGCACGGCGTTACCCTCCTGCAGAGAATGATGCGGCAAATAGCCGTACACTACAATATCTGCGCCGGTGATTCAGCCAACACTTCCTGCGCTAACGAAGGGCTTTTGGGGCAGGGCTTGGTCACGAGGGTAGTGAGGGGCGGGAGCGTCAAGGCTGCTGGCGGCGCGGGCGATCTTTGCGCATACTATGCGCCTTTGCCGCCGGCGCGAAGCCCTGGGCGGCGTGAACCGTAAGGATTTCCGATGCGTGAAGTAAACGAGATGCGTGCCCTGCGCGACGATCTCCAGGCCCGTTTGGACGGCCTGAGGGGGTATCTTTGACCTTGAGGAAAAGCGCGCACGCTTAGAAGAAGTGGGCCGCGAGCTGGAGGACCCGACGGTCTGGAACCAGCCGGAGAAGGCCCAGGAGCTGGGGCGGGAGCGGGCAAGCCTGGAGGCCTTGGTACAGCCCCTCGATCAATTGGCGAGCAGTCTGCAGGATAGCGCCGAAATGCTCGAGCTGGCCCTGAGCGAGAACGACAGCGAGCTCCTTGCCGCCGTCGACGCCGATTTGAGCCAAGCCCTGGCGGTGGTGGAAAAGCTCGAGTTTCAGCGGATGTTTTCCGGACCCCACGATGCGGCGGATTGCTTTATCGACATTCAGGCGGGGGCTGGCGGCACTGAGGCGCAAGACTGGGCGGAGATGATTCTGCGCATGTACCTGCGCTGGGCGGAAAGCCGGGGCCTTGCTGCCGAACTGGTGGAGGTCTCCGAGGGTGAAGTGGCGGGGATCAAGTCGGCGAGTATCCACGTTAAGGGTGACCACGCCTTTGGCTGGCTGCGCAGTGAGACCGGGGTGCATCGCTTGGTGCGCAAGTCGCCCTTCGATTCTGGCAATCGTCGGCACACGAGCTTTGCCAGCGTGTTCATCTACCCAGAAATCGACGACAGTTTTGAGATCGACATCAACCCCGCCGACCTCAAGGTCGACACCTACCGCGCCAGCGGTGCCGGCGGGCAGCATATCAACAAGACCGATTCGGCGGTGCGCATCACCCACGTGCCAACCGGGATCGTCGTTGCCTGCCAGACCGACCGCTCGCAGCACAAAAACCGCGCCGAGGCCATGCGCATGCTGCGCTCCAAGCTCTACGAAATGGAGATGCAAAAGCGTGACGCCGAAAAGCAGGCCCTGGAAGAGAGCAAAAGCGACATCGGCTGGGGGCACCAGATTCGCTCCTACGTGCTCGACCAGTCGCGAATCAAAGACCTGCGTACTGGGGTCGAAGTGGGCGATACGCAAAAGGTGCTCGACGGCGGTCTCGACATCTTTATCGAAGCGGCCTTGAAGGCCGGATTGTAAGGCGAGGACAGGCATGGAAGAACGCAACGATCAGATGCAGGTGCGCCACGAGAAGCTGCAGCGCTGGCGCGAGGCCGGGCAGGCCTATCCCAATGCCTTCCGCCGCGACGCCGAAGCCGGCGATCTGCAGCACCGTTGCGCCGACATGGATGCCGCCGCCTTGGAGCAGGAGCCCATCCGGGCGCGGCTCGGCGGGCGCCTGATGACTCGGCGCATCATGGGCAAGGCGAGCTTTGCCGATCTCCAGGATGGTAGCGGTCGGCTGCAGCTCTTCTTGAGCCGCGACGAGTTGGGCGAGGCAGGCTATGCCCGCTTCAAGGAGCTCGATTTGGGAGACGTGATTGGGGTCGAGGGGACGCTCTTCCGCACTAAGGCCGGGGAGCTCAGCCTGCGGGTGCATGCCCTGCAATTGCTGGCCAAGGCCCTGCGCCCTCTGCCGGAAAAGTGGCACGGCCTGAGCGACCCGGAAACCCGCTATCGCCAGCGCTATGTAGACCTGATCGTGACCGAGGCGGCGCGCCGCACCCTGCAGATTCGTGCTGCCACCGTTGCTGCCCTGCGCCAGGGGCTGACGGCCGCGCGCTTCACGGAAGTCGAAACGCCGATGATGCAGCCCATTCCGGGTGGGGCGACGGCCAAGCCCTTCATCACCCACCACCATGCCCTCGACATGACCCTCTACCTGCGCATCGCCCCGGAGCTGTACCTCAAGCGCTTGGTGGTGGGCGGGGTGGAGCGCGTCTTTGAAATCAATCGCAATTTCCGCAACGAGGGCATCTCCACCCGCCACAATCCGGAATTCACCATGCTCGAATGGTACGAGGCCTATGCCGATTACCATGTTGCCATGGACCGCACCGAGCAGCTCATCCGCGCTGCGGCGCAAGCTGCCCTGGGGCGCACCGCAATCGTCTACCAGGGGCAGGAAATCGATCTTGGCCGACCCTTTGCCCGCCTGAGCGTGGCAGAGGCGGTGCGTAGCTGCAATCCGGATCTGCGCGGGGCAAACCTGCGCGACCCCGAAGTCTCGGGCGCCAAGTTGCGCGCCCTGGGAATGCCGGTGCAGAGCAGCTGGGGTTGGGGCAAGCGCCTCATCGAAATCTTCGAAAAGACCGTCGAGACGCAGCTACAGCAGCCGACTTTCATTACCGAATATCCCACCGAGGTGAGCCCCCTGGCGCGCGCCAACGATGCCGACCCGGAGGTCACCGACCGCTTCGAACTCTTCATTGCCGGACGAGAGCTGGCCAATGGCTTTTCCGAACTCAACGACCCCGAGGATCAGGCCCGCCGCTTTACCGCCCAGGTCATGGCCAAAGAGGCCGGCGACGAGGAGGCGATGTTTTACGATCACGACTACATACGCGCCCTCGAATACGGCATGCCGCCCACCGCCGGGGTGGGGATGGGCATCGACCGCCTAGTGATGCTGCTGGCAGATCAGCCGAGCATTCGCGAGGTCATCCTCTTTCCGCACCTACGGCCCGAGCATTCATGAGCCCCTTCGAACTCTGGGTTGGCCTGCGCTATACCCGCGCCAAGCGGCGCAATCATTTCATCTCCTTCATTACCGGTACTGCCATTCTCGGCATGGTGATTGGCGTTGCGGCCCTGATTACCGTCATGGCGGTGATGAATGGGTTTGATCATACCCTGCGCAGCCGCATCCTCGCCGTTACCTCGGATGTCATCGTCCAGGGCAATGGGGTGCCGGTGCTCAACTGGCGTGAGGCGGAAAAGAACCTCTCGGCGGTGCGCGGGGTGACCGGCGTGGCGCCCTATGTGCAGGCGCAGGCCCTACTCTCCCACGACGGCTTGGTCAGCGGCGCCTTGGTGGAAGGCATCGATCCGCGCCTCGAAGGCCGGGTCAATCGCCTTGCCCAAGACATGAAAGCCGGTAATCTCGATGCCCTGCACAGTCACCCGTGGGGCATCGTCCTGGGCACCGCGCTGGCGCGACAATTGGGCGCGCAGGTGGGCAGCAAGGTTACTCTCATCTCCCCCCAAGGCGGGGTGACGCCGCTGGGGGTAACGCCCACCCTGCGCCAGTTTACCGTGGTGGGGCTCTTTTCCGTGGGCATCTACGCCTACGATAGCGGTATGGCCTATATCAGCCTGCCCGATGCCCAGGCCCTCTACAATATGGGTTCCGGCGTTACCGGCCTGCGTATGCAGATTACCGATCCCTTTGCCGCGCCGGTTTTTGCCGCCCGTTTGCAGAATATCCTCGGATCTGCCTTTTTGGTGCAGGATTGGACCCAGACCCACGAGAACTTTTTCAAGGCCCTGGCCATGGAAAAACTGGTGATGTTTGTGATCTTGTCGCTGATCATTGCCGTGGCCGCCTTCAATATTGTTGCCACCCTGGTGATGGTGGTGACGGATAAGGAGCCGGATATTGCCATTCTCCGTACCCTGGGCGCCCGGCCGCGCAGTATTCTGCTGATTTTTATGGTGCAGGGCTTGGTTATCGGCCTCGTTGGTACCGGTCTGGGTGTTCTGGGCGGGGTGCTGCTCGCCCTCAATGTGCCGACCATCGTGCCCTTCATCGAACAGCTCTTTCATGTGCAGTTTTTGTCGCCCCAAGTCTACTCCATCAGCCAGCTGCCCTCGCGTCTGGAGTCTGCCGATGTGATCCACGTGGCTTTGGCTTCCCTGCTCATGAGCTGGCTGGCAACCCTCTACCCGGCCTGGCGTGCGTCGCGGGTGGACCCGGCCGAGGCCTTGCGCTATGAGTGAGCCGGTCTTACAGGTGAGCCATCTCCGCCACGGCTACCGCGTTGGCAGCGGGCGCCTCGATGTGCTGCAAGACATCAACCTCTGTCTGCAGCGTGGTGAGCGCCTCGGCATTGTCGGTGCTTCTGGCCAGGGTAAGAGCACCCTGATGCATCTGATGGGCGGCCTCGAACGGCCGAGCGCCGGCAAGGTAGAAGTCCTCGGCCGCGATCTCTATGCCCTCTCCGAGGCAGAGCGCAGCCGCCTGCGCAACCAAAGCATTGGCTTTGTCTACCAATTGCATCGCCTGTTGCCGGAATTTACTGCCCTCGAAAATGTGTTGCTGCCGCTGCGTATTCGCCGCGAGAAGCTGGCGGTGGCGGAGCCTTGGGCTAAGGAGCTCCTCGACCGGGTGGGCCTCAGTAAACGCTATCAGCACAAGCCCGGAATGCTCTCCGGCGGTGAGCGTCAGCGCGTTGCCCTGGCTCGCGCTTTGGTCACCCGCCCGGCCTTGCTCTTGGCCGACGAGCCAACGGGCAACCTCGACAGCAGCGCTGCCGAGGCGGTGCATAACTTGATGTTGGAGCTCAATGCGGAGTTGGGTACGGCGATGGTGGTGGTGACCCACGAGCCAGCCCTGGCGGCGCGGATGGCGCGGGTGCTGCACCTGCGCGATGGGGTCTTGGCGGAGACGGCGAGCCGCTAACTGCGGCCCCGGCGGCGGCGAAACCAGCGCCAGTTGATCCAGGCGCGCCAGCCCAGGAGGATGCTAGCGTAGACCAGGAAGGCCAGTAGGCCACCGAGCAGCACACTGCCGATCCACGTCACCCAGTAGGCATGCCAGAGGCGGTCACCCATGGAGCGCAAGCTGATGTTGCCGTGTACCAGGCGCTCGATGTCGGCATAGTGAATGGTGATGGCGGGGGCGAGGTGTACCTGCGTCAGGAGCCAGAAGCCGAGTTGATACGATAAATAAAACACTTCGACGATGGTGAGCGGCCCGGTTACGATAAAGGGCATGAGCATGGCGAGGGGCACATTGACATCAATGCGCCGCCAGCGATGCAAAACCAAGCAAAGAATCAGGATGGTAATCTCGTGCCCAAAGTAGGGCAGGGTGCCGATAAAGGTGCCAAGGGCGCCAGCCCGCGCCAAGTTTGCACGCTTTAGTTGCCAGTAGGCACTGTGCGTCAGGTAATGGGTAAAGCGGCCCAGGGGGCGTTTTTTCAGGATTTCCTCGCGACGGGGGAGGCGAAAGAGTGCGGGCAGGCGCAAGCGGAATCCTATGGGGACGAAGGTTCCCTAGTCTAGCGAGTCTCGCCCGGGGGGCCAAATCCTGGCCCAGTCTCCTGGCCATGGCGCTGGCCCTGGAAGCGGGTATCCTGATTTTCCAATTCTTTTCCCGTCTGCCGCCATGGTGGCCGGCCTTTGGTCTTCTCATCTTTTTTTTCGTGCTCGCTTGGCGTTGGCGCCTGGCCCTGCTGCCGGCCGTTGCGGCCCTCGCTTTCCTCGTAGCCGATCTCGAAGCGAACGCGCTGCTGCAGCGGGTATTGCCGACAGGGCAGAGCTATACCGTCACGGGCCGCGTCGAGGGCATCCCGCAGGAATCCCGCGGCCAGTGGCGTCTGCGCCTGGCGCCGGAGCGTTTGCAAGCGGCGGGGCAGAGGCTGCGGCCGCCGCCGCTGATCGAAGTGCATGGTCCCATGCCGGAGGTACCGGTGACCGGTCAGCGTTGGCAGATCGAGATGCGTTCGGAACCGCTGCATAGTCTGCGCCAGAGCAGTTTTATCGACCTGCCGCGCAGCCGTTTCTGGCAGGGAGTCTTGGGGGCGGGAAAGATCATTTCGGCAACGCCTTTGCCCCTTTCCTCCTGGCATCCCTTCGATCTCCTGGCGCAGTGGCGCATGCAGGTGGTGCAGGCGAGCAATGCCGCCCTGCCGCGGGAGTGGGCGGGTTACGTGCAGGCCCTCACCGTTGGCATTGGTAACCAGCTTTCGCCAAGCACCTGGCAGATTTACCGCGACACCGGCACGGCCCATCTGCTGGTGATTTCCGGCTCCCATGTGGCGGTGGTCACTGGCTTTTTCCTCTGGTTTTGGCGCGCCCTCTGGCGCCGTATCCCCGCCCTGGTGCGGCGCTGGCCGGCGCAGCAGGCAGCGCTGCTCGCCGCCATCCCCGTGGCTTGGATCTATGCCTATCTGGCTGGCATGCAAAGCCCGGGGGAGCGCGCGGCGTGGATGATCAGTGCCGCCAGTGTGGCGGCATTACTGGGTCGGCGGCATGCGGTGTGGTCGGGCCTGGCCTTCAGCGCGGCGATGATGGCCCTGCTCGACCCGGGGCAGGTGGTCGACCTCGGCTATTGGCTCTCCATCCTTGCGGTCGCGATCCTCATCAGCCTCGGGGTAGAGGAAGGACGCTGGCGCCAAGCCCTGGCCGCGCAATGGCGGGTTTCCATCCTGCTCCTGCCCCTGCTTGCCTATCTTTTTGGCAACCTCTCGCTGATTTCCCCCCTCGCCAATCTCTTGGTCATTCCGCTGATCGAGCTCCTCGCGGTACCTGTTGCCCTGCTCGGGGCGGCCTTCGCCTTGCTCGATATGGAGCATACGTACCGCCTGCTCTTTCGCTTGGTCGCCCTCGAAATGCAGGGGATTACCTGGGTGCTGGACTGGCTGCGGCACTGGCCCGCCGCCATGCTCACCGTCACCCCTGGTCGCCTCGTCGCCGCTCTCGCCGCGAGTCTTGCCTTTTCCCTACTCCTCTTGCCGCGCTCCTGGCCGGGACGCAACTTGGCCTATCTCGGCTTTGTGCCCCTGCTGGCGCCCGGCACCAGCGGCGACGGAGGCTTCCGCGCGGAAGAACTCGGCGTTGGCAAGGGCATGGCCATATTTTGGCAAGATGATCGTCATACCGGACTCTACACCGCTAACCTCTGGCACCGACCGGATCAGCGCGCGCTGGGCAGCGAACTGGCGGCACGGCTGCAGAGAGCGGGGAGCTCGCGCCTGGATGTTTGGGTGCTGGGTGATTTATCCCTGCCCAAACCAGCACCGGCGGCGGCTACGACTCTGTTGCCCAGTGGCAATCGCCTGCCGGAGCTTGGGCGCCTGGTGGCAACTTGTGCCGGGCGCAAGGTGCCGGGTGGGCAGAGCTTGCAGTTTGCTAAGCTGCAACCCTGCGCCCTGCGTTTGGATGGCGGCCGGGTTTTGCTTTTGGGCGACATGGATGATCCTACCCTTGCCGCCTTTCTCCGCCCTGCGGATCGTGGTGCCCCGCGGGTGATTTTTGCCCCCTACAGTTGGGATCCTTGGCAGCGCCATGCCCTGCTGCACGCCTATCCCTATGCCAGTATTCGCTACGTGGGCGAGGGCGGTAACCCCTGGCGATGGTCGAAGGGGCATCTACAGCCGCGAGAGGGCGGCGGCGCTCGCCCATATTGGGACCTACCGTAAGAAGCCTGGATTCTTGACCAAAGCGCCAGTGCCCGCGGATACTTGCGGCAAGAAAAGAGGAGGGGGTTAGAGCATGCTACAGTTGCTGCCATTGCATAACGACAAACTATGTCTGAGCTGCTGAAACTCGCCATATCTCTCGCCTGGGCCATTTTTGGTGCGGGAATTCTCTTGCTGCTCTATTGGGCCTTGGCGCAGCTGCACCACTGGTTGCAACAGCGTTTGGGGCAATGGTTGCTGCATCGGCACGGAGCGCTGGCGCAGTACCTTGGGCAATTGCAGTACCTGCTAAACGGCTTTTTGCGGCTGCTTTTTCTGGCTTTTTATCTGATTCTTGCCGCTCTTTACCTTACCTTTGTACTGCGCCAGTTTGATTTTAGCCATGCGCTCGGGGTGCATTTTACCCAATGGCTCAAGCTCTGGTTGGGGCGCATCGGCTATCAGGTGCTGGTTGCCATTCCCAATCTCCTGGTTGCGATCCTGATTTTTATCACGGCACGCGGCATCGTCCACGCGAATTCCACCTTGCTGCGGCGGGTGGAACGACAGCAACTGCGCTTGCCCTGGATTTCTGCCGATCTGGCGGCACCGACGCGGCAAATCGGCGCCCTGCTCATTTGGCTCTTTGCCCTCGCCCTGGCGTACCCGTATCTGCCCGGGTCCAGCAGCGCCACCTTCCAGGGGGTCTCGGTTTTGGCTGGCTTGATGATTTCCCTGGGCGGGCAGAGTGTGGTGGGCCAAGCCTTGGCTGGATTTTCCCTGCTCTATTCCCATGCCTTGCGCCCGGGAGAGTATGTCACCATCGGCTCGATCCGGGGTACCGTGGTGAAGATTGGCATGTTTGCCACGCGCATCCATACCGGCACCGGCGAAGAGGTGAGCATTCCCAATTCGGTGGTGTTCAGCCAGCCCATTCGGAATTTTTCTCGCGAGGGAGGGGGCAACCAGCACGTTCTCCAGGTTTCTGTCTCCATTGGCTATGGTACCCCTTGGCGGGAGGTCCATGCCCTGCTTCTCGGGGCGGCCGGGCGTTGTCCCGGCCTGTTGCAGGATCCCGCGCCATATGTTTTGCAACAGGCATTGAGCGACTTTTATGTGGAATACACCCTGGTTGCCGCCTTCGATATCGATGTGCTCGGTAGCCATGCCCTCACCCTCTCGGCCTTGCATGGCGAGGTGCTTGATATCTTTAACGAAAATGGCGTACAGATCATGTCTCCCCATTACGTGGATGATCCCGTCAGTCCCCAGCAGGTATCCTCGGATAACTCCTGGGGGCCGACGCCGCCACACCCTACACTGTCCGCTAGCGCGGACCTCTCTTCTACCGCAAGGAGCAATGCGCATGGCCTCTCGTAACTGGTTTTTTCTCGCCCTTGGCCTGCTGGCCTGCACCGCCAATGCCGAGGCCTGTACCCGGGTGGTCTACCACGGTGACGATGGGCTCAACATCACCGGTCGTACCATGGATTGGAAAGACCCGATGAACACCCGGCTCTGGCTCTTTCCCGCGGGCTTGCGGCAAAACGGTGGGGCCGGCAAAGACTCGGCAGACTGGACCTCGCGCTATGGTAGCGTCGTCGTCACTTCCCTGAATGCCGCGGTGAGCGATGGCATGAACCAAAAGGGTCTGGTCGCCAACATGCTCTGGCTCAATACCAGTAAGTATCCGGACCACTGCGCTGCTGGCGAAAAACGTCTCGTGATCAGTGCTTGGGCACAGTATTTTCTCGATAACTTTGCGACGGTAAAAGAAGCCCTGGCTTCCCTCGAGAGCCACCCCGTTTGTTTGATTTCCGCTCCCATTCCTGGCACCGATCGCTTTACGACCTTGCATCTGTCCTTGTCCGACGCCAGCGGCGATAGCGCCATTCTCGAATATGTCGACGGCAAATTGGTGGTCCACAGCGGCCGCCAATATCAAGTGCTCACCAACAATCCCGAGTATCCGCAGCAGTTGGCGGTGGCCAAATATTGGGAGCAGATTGGCGGCACTCGCTTCCTGCCCGGCACCAACCAGGCCTCCGACCGCTTTGCTCGCGCCGATTTCTACATCCATGCCATCCCCAAGACCGCCAATAATCAGGTTGGGGTAGCCGAGGTATTCAGCGTTCTCAACAATGTTTCGGTACCCATGGGGATCTCGACCCCAGGTCATCCCAACATCTCTACTACCCGCTGGCGCGTGGTTGCGGATCAGAAAAACCTGCGCTACTACTTCAATTCGACTTCCTCCCTGGATCTTTTCTGGGTGAATCTGCAGAAGGCCGATCTGCAGCCCGGGGCGCCGGTGCGCATCTTGCCCATGGGGCAGGGGCAGACTTACAGCGGCGATGTGCTCAGCAAATTTGTGCCGAGTAAGCCCTTTCACTTTGCCCCGGTACCGCCCGAGGTTCTGGCCGCCTATCACTGATTTTTATCTTTCTTGACCGTTTCGCCGCGGTGAAAGACGCGCCCCTTGTGGTATATTCGGCTGTCTTCAGCGCTGAGGTTGGGAGGGGTGCGTGCAGGATTTGCTGGAACTGTTTAGCCTGGGGGGCTTTGTCCTGCCCATTCTCTTGCTGGCGGCGGTCATCGCCCTGGCCATCATCGGTAACCGTTTCTGGGTGCTCCGTCGTGCCCGTATCGTGCCGGCGGGGCTGGTCGAGCGCATTGCCGAGTTGGTGGACGTTGGCAAGGTGCCCCAGGCCGTCAAGCAACTCTACGAGAGCGATACCCCCTTGGCACGCATTCTCCTGGTGGCCCTGCAGCAAGCCGGAAAGCCGCGGGAGGTCATCAAAGAGGCAGTGGAAGATGCCGGGCGCCACGAAATGGCCCATCTCGATCGCTATCTCAATTTTCTGGGCAGTATTGCCGGCGTGGCGCCGCTCCTCGGCCTGCTCGGTACCGTCTTTGGCATCATGCATGCCTTTGCGGCCATTGGTGCGGTAGGTATGGGCGACCCCAAGGCCCTTGCCGGTGGCATTGCCGAGGCCCTGATCACCACCGCAGCCGGGCTCATCGTGGCCATTCCGAGCCTGCTCTTTTACCGCTACTTTCGCGGGCGGGTGGAGGTCTTGGTCTTGGCGACGGAAAAGGATGTGTTGAAGCTCGTCAATTTGCTACCGGAGGCCACCAAGTGAATTTCCGCGCCCGCTCGGGGGTGGAAGAACCGGAGATCAACGTCATCTCCATGGTCGATATCGTCCTGGTTCTGCTGCTCTTTTTTATGGTGACGACGACGTTTGTGCAAAATAGCCATCTCTCCATGCAGCTACCCAAGGCGCAGCAGGCGGCAAAAGGGGAGCCCAAGACCCCCATCACCATCGACTTGAGTGCCAGCGGCCAAGTGTCGATTGGCGGACAAGCACTGTCCATGCGCGCCCTTTCGCAGCGGCTGAAGGTTTTGGCTGCCCAAGACCCGGAGCGTGTGATCGTCTTGCGCGCCGATAAGGACGCCACCCAGCAGTATGTGATCGACGTTCTCGACGCCGCCCAGGAGGCGGGGCTGACGCGTATCAGTTTTGCCACCCTGAGCACGGCGAGAAGCTGAAGGGTGCGGTTAGAAGGGCGCTGGCAGTCGAGTGCCGCCTGGCTGGCGGCGACACTTTTGCGGGGGATCGCCGCCAGCCTGCGCTGGCGCGAGGAGGGGGCAGAGCCGATTCGCTCCCTGCGCGCCGGTGGGCAGCCGATTATCCTCGCCTTTTGGCATGGGCGCCTGGCCCTCATCCCCGCTGCTTATCGGCGCTTGGGCGGCGGGCAAGTAAGCATTCTCATCAGCGAGCATCGCGACGGCGAATTCATTGCCCGGGCAATGGCCCACTGGGGCTACGCAGCGGTGCGGGGCTCGAGCCGCCGCGGCGCCTTCAAGGGCGCCAAGGGCATGCTCCGTGCTGCGCGCGCTGGTTCCGATCTGGCCATTACCCCAGATGGTCCGCGCGGCCCGCGCGAGGTCTTGCAGATGGGAGTCTTGGAGTTGGCGCGTTGGACGGGTCTACCCATTGTGCCGGTCACTTTTTCGAGCCGTTGGGGAAAGATCTTTTCCAGCTGGGATCATTTTCTGCTGCCTTGGCCCGGCAGCCCGGCCATCGTCCTTTGGGGCGAGCCGCTACGTGTGGCCAGTGATGCCTCGGCTGCCGAGATGGCCCATTTGCAAGAGCAATTGCAGGCACAGATGCGCAGCCAGCGCCGCCGTGCCGATGTGCTGATGGGGCGCACGCTGGAGGAGGATGCATGAGCAGTTATTACGGTGGTAACTATTGGCGGGCTCGCTGGGCGAGTTGGCAGGATGCCCGCGCCGGGCGACGCGCCCAGGCCAATGCTCGCTGGGGCGGGTTAAAATTGCCGGGAGACCGCGGCCCAGTCTTGTGGTTACAGGGGGGCGCGGCCTACGACGAGCTGCGCCTTGGCGTCGAACTCTGCCGCGCCATTAGTGAAAAGCGTCGCGATCTGCGTATGATCCTCACCTTCGAAGCCGAAGATTCCGGTCTCTTCCCCGCCAGTACTACCGGTATCGATCGTTTGGGCTACGGCTTTGGGCCCTGTGCTCATCCCCAGGCCCTTCGTACCACACTCGAACGCCTGCAGCCCCTGCGCTATCTTGGTCTTGGTCGTGTTCCCAGTCCCGCCTTGGCCAGGTTGTTACGGGCCGAGAAACGCCCGGCCTTGAGCATGGCGACCTTGCCTGCAGCGGGCGCGCAGGACGTGCTCTGGGAGGCCGTTTATCCTCGCTCCCAGGAACAGTACCGGCAATGGCAACGTCTCTCCCTCGGTATAGTCGTGCAGGAACCCGTCGACTTTTTGACCTTGGTGACGGTAGCCCAGGTCGAGCCGAATTTTCGCAGCCTCATTCTCGGCAGTCAGGGGGATGCCCTGTTTTGGGTCCGGGGACTTACGTCCAGAGACTGGGCACCTTGGCAGGAAGCCTGGCGCGCTTCGCCTTTGCCTGGGCGTGGGCTGCTTTTTCTGGAAGGGGAAGGTGCGCCCGCAGCGCTGCCGACCCTCTCGGCATGGCAGCGCGAACTCCAGCCGGTGGGGAGCATCCTGCGCGTGGATGAGGCACGCTGGCATCCTGCCTTGGCGGCGGCGGTCGATGCCGTGCACCTGCAGAATACGACGGATGCGGCTCTCTGGCAGATCTTTGCGGGCGGGCGCCCCCTCAGTCGTTGTCCCGAATGCTCCTGGGATCTTCCCGCCGAGCCCGAATCGCAGCCGGTTACACTCAGCAACCCGCCGTCGGTACTGGCCCATTGGCAGACGCTGCTCGCCGATCCGATTGCGGCCCGCGAGGAGGCCGACGCCTATCGGCGCTTTTTTTGGCAGCAGCGGCGCTTGGCTGGCGAACGGCTCCCGGAATTCTTGCAACGCGTATTCGACTGGTGAGCTGGCGCCAAACCCTGGAGCGGCAATGGTACGAGGGTGGCCTTTGGGCCGATTGCCTGCGCCCCTTAGGCGCCCTCTATTGCGCAACGGCAGCTTGGCGACGTGCCCACGCCAGGCGCTCTCCTGGTGTTTTGCCCAGTATCGTCGTCGGGAATCTCAATGTGGGAGGGAGCGCCAAGACACCAACGAGCATTGCCCTGTTGCGCTACCTGCAGCAGCATTCCTGGCAGCCGGCGGCGGTGAGCCGCGGCTACGGCGCCCATCCCCCCGACCGCGAACCCTACGCCGTCGCACTCGACGATACCCCCAGCCAGGCTGGCGATGAGCCACTGCTGCTGCGTCAGGCAGCGCCGGTCTATCTGAGTCGCCGGCGACGAGCGGGTATTGCCGCCGCGGCAGCGGCGGGGCACGACATCGTCGTGCTCGACGACGGTTTTCAGCACCTCGATCTGCTCCCCAGCCTTTCTTTGCTGCTCTTGCAGGGACAACAGCCCCTCGGTAACGGCCGTTGTCTGCCTGCTGGCCCATTGCGCGAGGGCAGAAGCGCTCTCGGCGCCGCCGATGCCCTGCTCTGTGATGCCGCGGCCTTGGCTAGCCCCCTCGCTGCGGAACTGGCAGTCCCCAAGTTTCTCCTGCAAACGGAAGTCACTGGGCTCGTTTCCCTCGCTGATCCCGGGCAGGAAATTCCCTTGGGGCGTTTGCAGGGCGCGCGCCTCCATGCGGTCACCGGTATTGCCCGTCCGCAGCGGTTACAGCGCAGTCTCGAGGCCCTGGGGGCAGAAGTCACCTTGCATGCTTTCCCCGACCATCATGTCTTTCGTCGGCGGGATTTGGCCAATTTGCCCGGGCCCCTCGTCATGACCAGCAAGGATGCCGTAAAATGCCGTTATCTCACCGGCTTGCCGGAAATCTGGGTGCTCGAAATCGGGGTCCACTGGGAACCCGCTTTTGGCACCTGGCTCGACGGGCATTTAGCTGCCTGGAGGAAACCAGCGTGAAAATCGATCGCCGCTTGCTCGATCTCTTGGCCTGTCCTGCTTGCAAGGGCGCTCTCGTGCCCTGCCCCGATCGCGAAGCCCTTTGCTGCGAGCGCTGTCGTTTGCGCTATCCCGTACGCGAGGGCATTCCTGTGCTGCTCGTCGACGAGGCGGAATCTTCGGAGCCCCGAAAGACATGAGTTTTACCGTCCTCATCCCGGCGCGTTTGGCCTCCTCCCGCCTGCCGGGGAAAGTCCTTCTGCCGATTGCCGGGTTGCCGATGATCGAACGGGTGCGGCGCGCGGCCCTGGCGAGTGGGGCCGCGCGGGTGGTGGTGGCGGCAGACGATACCGAAATCCTCGCCGCCGTCCGCGCCCATGGGGGGGAGGCGGTGCAGACCGATGCCCGGCATAGCTGTGGCAGTGAGCGGCTGGCGGAGGCCGTGGAGATCCTCGGCCTTAGGGAAGAACAAATCGTCGTCAACCTGCAGGGCGATGAACCGCAAATGCCGGCGTCCTTGTTGCAGAGCGTGGCCGCTGCCCTCGCTGCCGACCCGCAACTGTCGGTGGCAACGGTAGCAGTACCCCTGCGTAACTGGGCGGAGCTTTGCGATCCCCACGCCGTCAAAGTGGTCCTCGATGCCGCGGGCCATGCCCTCTACTTTTCTCGAGCGCCCATCCCCTGGGATCGCGATCGCTATCCCCTCGCCGCCGATGCCGCCCTAGCCCCCGGGCGGCATTGGCGCCATCTCGGTCTCTATGCCTACCGTGCTGGTTTTCTGCGCGACTATGCGCGTTGGCCGCGCTCGCCCCTGGAGGAGCTCGAGTCCCTCGAACAACTGCGCATACTCGAACGCGGCTTGCGAATTCGGGTATGCTGCGCGGAGATAGAGCCCCCGATTGGGGTCGATACCCCCGGCGATCTCGCCCGCGTGCGCGCCGTTTTTTCCCACCATGAGGAGTGTTCTGCATGAAGCTCAAAGAAATCCCCGCCGGTAAGGCCCTGCCCGACGACATCCACGTCGTCATCGAGATTCCCCAGGGCTCCAATATCAAATATGAAGTAGACAAGGCTTCCGAGGCGGTTTTCGTTGATCGCTTTCTCTTCACCTCGATGCAGTATCCCCTGAATTACGGCTTCATCCCCAATACCCTTTCCGACGATGGTGACCCCACCGATGTCTTGGTACTGGCGCCGCAGCCGGTAGCGCCGGGCTCAGTGCTGCGGGCGCGGCCAGTAGGGGTCTTGACCATGGAAGACGAGAGCGGCGTCGACATGAAGATCATTGCCGTGCCGCATCCCAAGATCGCTCCCGGCTACGAGCACATTCGTGACGTCAAGGATCTACCGCAATCCTTGCTCGATCAGGTGCGCCATTTCTTTGAGCACTACAAAGATCTGGAACCGGGCAAGTGGGTCAAGCTCAAGGATTGGTCTGGGGTGGACGCTGCTCGCGCCATCATCGAGAAGGATGTTGCCCGCTTCAGCGCCTGAGCCGGCCGTCCCGGGGACGGTTCTCGTCCCCCGGGCGGGGCTGCCGGCGCTTACCAGTGCGCCCGGTTTTGCCGCCGATGGTCCCCTATGGCAGCGAGTGCCGAGCCGCGACGAATACGGCCAACTCCTTGCCGATTTCCGTATGCTTTTTCCCGGCCTGCGCCGTCGCAACCAAGCCCAGCAACTGCAGACCTTGCAGGCCATTGGCGGCGTACTGCAGCGCTACCAGCGCTGGGTGGTCTTTGCCGATCTCAACCTGCGCATGAATCTACTATGGGTGAGTGTGCGGCCGCGCCCGGGGCTGACGGTGGAAATTCCCGCCGCCATCCTCGAGCAGGTGCCGGAGGCGCGCCTGCTCGCGGCCTATTGGCGTCGTTAGGCGGGAGCGGTCTCCGGTAGGCGCAGCACCACTTTGTCGCCCTCGAGGTCGGCACGAATCTGGGTACCCTTGGGCAGGTCGCTGAAGAGAATATGCTCTGCCAGGGGTTTCTTGAGTTCTTCCTGAATCAGGCGCGCCATTGGGCGTGCCCCCATGAGTGGGTCGTAGCCCTTCTTGGCCAGCCACTGCCGTAGCGTGGCACTGACCTCGAGGCTGTAGCCTTTTTGCAGCAATTGCTCGTCGAGTTCCATAAGAAACTTGTCGACCACATGCAGGATGTCTTCCCGCCCCAAGGGCGAGAAGGGCACGATGGCATCGAGCCGGTTGCGGAATTCCGGCGAGAAAACCCGGCGGATGCTTTCCATCTCTTTACCGGCCTCGCCCCCACGCTGAATGAAACCAATGGCCGAGCGCGCTTGTTCTTCGGCCCCGGCATTGGTGGTCATGACCAGAATTACCTGGCGGAAATCCACTTGTCGACCACTGGCATCGGTGAGTTTGCCATGGTCCATGACCTGCAGGAGCACGTTGAAGATATCCGGGTGCGCCTTCTCGATCTCATCGAGAAGAAGCACGGCGTGGGGATGCTTGAGAATGGCATCGCTAAGCAGACCCGACTGGTCGTAGCCCACGTAGCCCGGCGGGGCACCGATGAGACGAGCAACGCTGTGCCGCTCCAGATACTCGCTCATATCGAATCGGATCAGGGGAATACCGAGTAGATGCGCGAGCTGCCGGGTGAGCTCGGTTTTGCCTACCCCGGTTGGGCCAGAGAAGAGGAAAGAGCCGATGGGTTTTTCCTGATGACGCAGGCCGGCGCGGGAGAGCTTGATGGCGGCGCTCAGTTCGCGGATGGCGCGATCCTGTCCGAAAATCACCAGTCCCAGGTCGCGCTCGAGATTCTTTAGGGCGCTGCGGTCGTCGACGGAAACCGACTTACCCGGAATGCGTGCCATCTTTGCCACCATTTCCTCGATATCGTGCACGCCGATACTTTTCTTGCGCCGGGAAGGCGACAGCAGGGCCTGGGCCGCCCCTACCTCATCGATGACATCGATGGCCTTGTCGGGCAAATGACGATCGTGGATGTGTTTGACCGAGAGCTCCACCGCCGCCCGCAGGGCAGCGTCGGTGTAGCGCAGGTGGTGGTGATTCTCGAACTGCCGCTTCAAGCCGCGAAGGACTTCAAAGGTCTCGTCGGCGCTGGGTTCCGGTACGTCGATTTTTTGGAAGCGACGACTGAGGGCGCGATCCTTCTCGAAGTGCTGGCGAAATTCCTGATAGGTAGTCGCCCCGATGCAGCGCAGCTCGCCAGCGGAAAGGGCGGGCTTGAGCAGATTGGAGGCATCCATTGCCCCACCCGAGACGGCACCAGCACCGATGATGGTATGGATCTCGTCGATGAAGAGTATGGCCTTGGGCTGGCGCTGCAGGGCCTTGAGCACCGCCTTGAGGCGCTCCTCGAAGTCGCCGCGATAGCGGGAGCCGGCAATGAGCGCGCCCATATCGAGGGCGTAGATGGTCGCGTCGCGTAGATGCTCCGGGACGCGGCCATGGACGACGGCACGTGCCAGGCCCTCAACGATGGCGGTCTTGCCCACACCTGGTTCGCCAACGAAGAGGGGGTTGTGCTTGCGCCGCCGCGCCAGAATCTGCAGGGCCCGTTCCAACTCCTGCGCACGCCCAATGAGGGGGTCGATGCGCCCGGCCCGCGCCAGGGCATTGAGGTTGCGGGTGTAGGTGGCGAGAGGATCCTTGCTCGATTTGTTGCGTTCCTGCTCGTTACTGGGTTCTTCGCCCTCTTCGTTTTCCTCATCGCGGGGTTGGCCGTGGGCCAGGTAGGTGACCACATCCATACGCGATACATGCTCTTTTTGGAGATAATAAACGGCGTGGGATTCGCGTTCGGCAAAGAGGGCGACCAGCACATTGGCACCGGTAACCGACTCCTTGCCCGCCGACTGCACGTGGTACAGGGCGCGTTGAATGACCCGCTGGAAGCCGATGGAGGGCTGACTATTGACCGTTCCGGCGCTTCCCAGAGAAGGAATCTTCTTACTGAGAAAGCCTTTCAGTTCCCGTGCCAAGCGCTTGCGATCGGCGCCGCAGGCATCGAGAACCTCCATGCTGGCGGGGTTATCGAGAAGGGCCAGCAGTAGGTGCTCGACGGAGGCGTATTCATGACCGTATTCGCGCGCCGTCTGAAATGCCTGATTGATGGACTGCTCCAAGGCCTTGTCGATCATCGCCTACTCCTTCTCCATGGTACAACGCAAGGGGTGCTGATGCTGACGCGCATCCGCGGTAACCAGGGTGACCTTGGTTTCTGCGAGATCAAAGGGATAAATCCCGCAGGTGCCTTTGCCTTGGAGATGGACCTCCATCATGATTTGCTCGGCATCTTCTTGGCTTTTATGAAAAAACTCGCGCAGGATGCGGACTACATAGTCCATCGGCGTGTAGTCATCATTGAGCAGACAGACCCGATACAGGTGCGGTTCACGGACCTGCGTCTGCCGTTCGAGAACGGGTTGTTGGGGACTTTTCCGCGCTGACACCACACAAGCTCCTGCAAGACTCGATAGTCTCATTGTGGCGCCGTCCACCCGTCTAGGCAAGAAAAAGGGCCGCGGGGTTTCCCCAGCGGCCCTGCTAACAAGCGCGAAAGCCTTACTTGGTGACGTTGATGCTCGCCTTGCTGCGCAGCCCGGATACAAACTGGGCAGCTTCCTGCTGCTGCAATTGCGCCTTGATCCGTGGCTTCATGGAGGCGAAGCTGGGCGGGGTGACCGGACGCGTCGCCTGCACTTCGATGATGTGATAGCCAAACTGGGTTTGGACCGGGCCCACCGGCTTGTCGATAGGGGCCGTCTCTACCGCCTGAGCAAAAGGCGGTACTACCATACCGGGAACGATCCAGCCGAGCTCGCCACCATGGGCAGCACTGCCCTTGTCGATGGAATATTTTTCCGCCAGGGTGGAGAACTTCTGCCCGGCCTTCAGCTTGGCAAGGATTTGGTCGGCTTCCGTCTTGGTCTTGACCAAGATATGCCGCACTTCATATTCCTTCTTGCCCATCGCAGCAACGAACTTGTTGTACGCATCCTGGGCGGCAGCGTCGGTGACGGGATGCGCCTTGACGTAAGATTCGATGGCGGCGTCGGCCAGGATCTGCCGCTTGGCGAGGCTCAAGCGCTCTTCTACCGCTGGGGTTTGCGCCAAGCCATGCTGATCGGCGTACTGGGATAGCACTTCCATATTGATGAGGTTCTGGACGACCTGCTCGCGGGCATTGGGTTGCTTGGCGAGATCCGGGCTCATTCCCATGATTTCCTGAACCTGACTGTTTTCGATGGCGTGGCCATTGACCGTTGCTGCCGGGGCGGCAAACACGGGCAAAGAAATAGCTCCGACCATGGTAGCCAAAATAACTGCGCGAAGTTTCATGATTTTTCCTTCAGTTTGATTAAACCGGGCCATTATCCACAGGGAAAGAAGAAAGGTAAACTGCTGGCCTTTGCAAGGCCTTCTCCACCTCCGCTCGCCACTCGGCAGTAAAGAGCTGAGCGACTAGCTGCAAGGCAAAATCGATGGCGGTTCCCGGACCGCGAGACGTGGTAAGGGCGCCATCGACCACCACCGGATCGCTGTAGTAGCGATATTCCGCACTTGCCGGATCGAGGGTGCCGGGATAGCCCGTCACCCTCTTGCCGGTAAGAAGACCCTGCCCCGCGAGCAAGGAAGGGGCAGCACAGATTGCTGCCACTGGTGCGGCACTGGTCATGCGTTCCCGCAACAGGGCCAGCAGGCTGGTGCACTGACGTAGTCGCTCCACCCCACCCGCGCCTCCCGGTAGCAACAAGAGATCCATCGGCGCGTGGCGCCGCTCTTCCCAGCTGCAATCGGGCAGCAGAACGACACCGCGCGAGGCGGTCACGGCAGCATCGCCATCAATGCCCGCCAAACTGACCTCCGCCCCGGCGCGCCGCAAAATGTCGGCACAGATCACTACTTCCATTTCCTCGCAGCCGCCAGCGAGGGGGATGACGACTTGGGGGGTACTGAACTTCATGCTCTGTCCGCAAATCCTATCTACGCGGCTTTGACCTTATTCACGGGTTTTTTATCCCCGCCCGCATACACCGGGAGAGGAATGACCTGCTTAACGGTCTTGCCGTTCTGCAGGGTATCCACCTGCTGTCCCTCGAGAATTTCCAGGGCCTTGCGCAGGACAAAGTCAGTGGCAAGATTGGGTCCATCGCTGGCCGTCGCATTCTCTGCCGCTTTCGCAGGCAAGGGAGGCTCGGGTATTTCCACCTGCGGCTTGATCTTCTGGCAAGGGTCTTGCGCATGCAGCATGCCGGGCAATTCCGACTCTTTGAGTAAGACGCTATCGATCTTCCGCTCTTCCGGGTCGCTCGGGACGATGGCAACATTGGGAACGATGCCTTGCCCCTGGATGGAGCAACCTGCCGGGGTGTAGTAGAGAGCGGTGGTTAGCTTGAGGGCACCGCCATTATCCAGCGGAATCACCGACTGCACCGATCCCTTGCCAAAGCTACGGCTTCCCAGCACCAACGCGCGATTATCGTCCTTCAACGCGCCAGTAACGATCTCCGCGGCCGAGGCAGTGCCGCCGTTGATCAACACGATGAGCGGGGCGTCATGCAAGAGCAAGTCCGGACCGTGGGCACGAAAGCGCATGGCACTGTTGGCACTGCGTCCCTTGGTATAGACGATCAAGCCCTTGTCAAGAAAGGCATCGGCAGTTTCCACGCCGGCCTGCAATACTCCACCGGGGTTGTTGCGCAGATCAAGAATAATCCCTTTGAGTTTATCGCTGGCATCGCTTTCCAGCTGCTTGACGGCATTTTGCACGGCGGTGCCGGTGTTGTCCTGAAACTGGCTGATGCGCAGGTAGCCATATTCTGGGGCGATCATTTGAAAACGCACGCTCTGTACCTTGATGATGGCGCGAGTCAGGGTGAGTTGCAGGGGAACATTGCTGTGCGGTCGCAACAGCGTGAGGGTGACTTTGCTACCCGGCTTGCCCCGCATCTCATCGACCGCCTTTTCGAGACCCAGCCCCTCCACCGCTTTGCCATTGATCTTCACAATCACGTCACCAGCGTGGATCCCTGCTTTGGATGCCGGTGTGCCGTCGATGGGCGTCACCACCCGCAGAAGGCCATGATCGGGGGTAATCTCGATACCCACCCCGCCAAAGCGCCCGTCGGTAACCTCCTGCATCTTTTTCCATTCTTCCGGCGTGAGGTAGGCAGAATGCGGATCGAGGGACTGCACCATGCCGGCAATTGCCCCCTGCATGAGCTTCTGATTAGAGCTGGGGTCGACATAGTCGGCCTTGATCAGGGCAAAGACCTCACTCAGGGTCTGGATCTCCTGCAGCGGAATAGCACCATTTTTGCTGTCATCCGCCCAGGCCAGGCGACTGCCGAGCGTCAGCGTCCCGAGCACAAAGAAGGGTAGACAGAGCTGCAGGATACGGCGAGTCATGCGGCCTCCAAAGGCAAAAAGATCAGCGCAAGTAGTGCAAGGGATTGACGGGGTTTCCGTGGCTACGAATTTCGAGGTATAGACCGTCGTTCTGCATTTCACCGCCGTTGGCAACACTGCCGAGCAAGCTTCCCGTCTGCACTTTCTGACCCACCCGTACCTGCGGCTGGGCTAGGTGTCCATAGATTGCCAACACCAGATCCGCTTGCTGGACGATGACGATTTCGCTATATCCGCGAAGAGGGCCAGCATAGAGCACCATGCCTGGTGCAATGGCATGGACCGGGGTGCCTGCGGCGGCAGCAAAGGTTACGCCCTGCCAAGCCGGTCCACCGGCAACGCGCGGGGTACCGAAGAGATGCTGCACGGGAGCGCTCACCGGCGGTGGGAAACTGCCATGCCCAACGGCAGCGCTGGGTGGCGGGCTGACCAGAGGGGCGGGCTCTGCAGGAGGTGGTTTGACTGGGACCGTCGCGATCGGCGCTGGGGTAACCGGCTTGCTCGGTAAAGGTGCCTGGTGCAACTGCTGTTGCAATTCTTCAGCGCGCTTCTTCTCCGCAGCGCGAGCGGCGGCGCGCCGTTCCGCCGCCGCCCGTGCCGCCGCTTGCTGTGCTGCTGCCCGGCGCTCAGCGGCCAGGCGCTGTTCTTCGGCGCGTTTGCGCGCTGCTGCCTCCGCGGCTCGCTTGGCTGCCGCCCTTTCGGCAGCCAACTGCTGGCTATACTGGGCGGTCAAGCGATTCACCAAGCCGTTGAGAATGTTGGCATTGGCCTCGAGATTGGCAATTTTTGCCTGATCGGCAGCAATGCGCCGTACTAGTTGCTCCTCAAGATTGGCGTGCTGGTTACGTTGGGCCTGCAGGGTATTTTCCTGCGCTTGGGTTTGCTGAGCGAGTCGGGTCAGCTGCGCTTCCTGTTGTTTTTTCTGATGCTGCGTCTGAGCAATCTGCGTCGTGGTGCTTTGCGTTTTGCTGATCAGCTCTAGGCGCGCCCGCGCCAAACTTTGGTAGTACGTACTCAGACGGCCAATCTCTGCCGGTTTTTCCGTCTGCAGCCACACTGCTAATGGTGTTTCGCCGCCGAGCATGTAGGCAGCGCGTAGTTGGTCCGCCAGGATCTGCTTCTGCTGCTGCAGGGTTTGCTGCAGATGATCGATCTGCTGCTGCAACTTCGCAATTTCAGCGTGGGTCTGCTGCCGCTGTCCGTCGATCTTTTGGAGTTTACCCTGGGTGCTTTGAATACGCCCGTCCAATTGCTGGATCTCGCTGCGCAATTGGCTCTGGGTTTTTTGCTTTTCCTGCAGTTGTGCCTGCAATGCCGAAACACTGTGGTGAATGTTTGCCAAACGCGCCTTGCTGGCGTTGATCTTTTGCGGCAGATCGCTCGCTACGGCAGAACCGGCATCCAAGCAGAACAGTGCAGCAAGCAGGGCAGCAAAGGCGGAAAGACGAGGGTTCACGCGCTCTCGATCAGGCTTTTACCGCCCATTTCCGGGGGTTGGGGAAGGCCAAGGAGTTGTAAGAGGGTCGGTGCCAGATCTTCGAGGGCACCGGTTTCCAGCAGTTGGGCTGGATGCCCAATATATAGCAGTGGTACCGGATTACAGGTGTGTGCCGTATGCGCTTGACCGGTTTCCGGATCGAGCATTTGTTCCACATTGCCATGATCGGCGGTGATCAGCACCTCGCCGCCCTGCGCCCGAACGGCGGGTACGATACGCCCCAGCGCGTGGTCGACAGCCTCCACGGCGGCAATGGCGGCGTTGAGTTTGCCGCTGTGACCGACCATATCGGGGTTGGCAATGTTGCAGATGATGACGTCGTAGCGCCGTGCCTCGATCTCCGTCACCAAGCGGTTAGCAAGCTCCCCCACACTCATCTCCGGTTGCAGATCGTAGGTGGCAACCCCGGGGGAGGGCACCAGAATGCGATCCTCGCCTTCAAATACCTGTTCTTCGCCACCATTAAAGAAGAAGGTGACGTGCGCATATTTTTCCGTTTCGGCAATACGCAGCTGGCGCAGACCAAAGCACGACACCCACTCCCCAAAAGTATTGTGCAGGCGGGTGGGTGGGTAGACTACGGACACTGGGAACTGCTCGCTGTATTCCGTTAAGGTCACGAAGGCCGCGAGTTTGGGGGTGCGGGCGCGCACGAAGCCAGAAAAGTCGGGCTCGACAAAGGCACGGGTAATCTGGCGGGCGCGGTCAGAGCGAAAATTGAGAAAGAGAATGCTGTCGCCATCTTCCACGGTAACCGCGGCGCCGATGCGAGACGCCGGAACAAACTCATCACTTTCGACCTCGCCATATGCCGCTGCAAGGGCTGCTTCGGCGCTGGGGAATTCTTTGCCCAAGCCCTGGGTGATGAGGTCGTAGGCTTTTTGAATCCGATCCCACCGGTGGTCCCGGTCCATGGCATAGTAGCGGCCGATGAGGGTAGCTAGTGCACCTCCCTCCTTCGCGATGACCGCCTCGACCTTTTGCAAAGAGGCGGCCGCCGAACGGGGCGCTGTGTCGCGGCCATCGAGAAAGGCATGCAAATAGACGCGCTCGGCGCCGCGCTGGCGCGCCAGACGCAAACCGGCAAGGAGATGATCCTCGTGGGAATGGACGCCGCCCGGGGAGAGCAGGCCGAGGATGTGCACCGCCTTGCCCTGCGCAACGGCAGCGTCCACCGCCGAAACAAGGGCGGCGTTCTGAAAGAAACTACCATCGGCAATGGCGCGATTGATGCGTTCGTATTCTTGATACACGACCCGGCCAGCGCCGATGTTGATGTGACCGACTTCGCTGTTGCCCATTTGCCCACGCGGCAGGCCCACGGAGGCCTCGGATGCCTGCAGCAGGGTGTGGGGGTAGCGCTGCCACCAAGCATCCCAGTTTGGGGTATGGGCTTGGGTGATGGCGTTATCTTCCGCCGCTTCTCGATATCCCCAGCCATCGAGGATCAGCAGCACGACGGGACGAATGGACGCTTTGTTCACGAAACTCCTTCACATCTCGAAATCGGTTTGGTTGCCGATTCTAATCAAGACGGCCGCCCTCCGCCACCAATGGCTGTAGGTGCCAGATATCCTGGTTGTACTCGCGAATGGTACGGTCGCTGGAAAAGACCCCGCTGGCGGCGCTATTGCGGATACTGAAACGCAGCCACTCCTCCTGATCGCCCCAGAGTGCCGAGACCTCTTGTTGCTTTTGCTTGTAGCTGGTGAAGTCCGCCAGCACCATCCACGGATCGTGGGGAGAGGAGACGGCATCGAGGAGGCAATCGAAGAGGCCAAAATCGTAGGGATTGAAGTAGCCGCTGCGCACCAGTTGCAGGACGCGCTCGAGGTCGAGGTCGGCGGCAACGAAATGCTGCGGGTTGTAGTGTGGCCGCAAATGCGCCACCTCCTCGGCATTGAGGCCAAAGAGAAAGAAATGTTCCGCGCCTACGGCGTCGCGAATCTCGATGTTGGCGCCGTCGAGGGTACCGATGGTGAGGGCGCCGTTCATCATGAATTTCATGTTGCCGGTACCGGAGGCCTCCTTGCCAGCGGTAGAAATCTGTTCCGAAAGATCAGTCGCGGTGCAAATCTTTTCCATCAGCGATACCCGATAATCGGGGAGGAAGACAACGCGTAGCAGGCCCTCAGTGTCGGGGTCGGTATTGATGGTGCGGGCGATCTCGTTGATGAAGCGGATGATGCGCTTGGCCATGAAATAGCCCGGTGCCGCCTTGCCAGCAAAGAGCACGTTGCGTGGCGTAAAGCCCTCCAGGTCGCCGCGCTTGATGCGGTCGTACAGATGCACCACATGCAGGGCGTTGAGCAGTTGCCGTTTGTACTCATGGATACGCTTGACCTGGGTGTCGAGCAGGGCGCCAGGAATCATCTGTACCCCGGTCTGGCGGGCAATGATTTCCAGCAGGGTAGCCTTGTTGGTGGCACGAATCTTGGCCCAGCTCTTGCGGAAGCGGGCATCATCGGCATAGGGAGTGAGTTCGCTTAGGACATCCAGGTTTTGCTGCCATGCTGTCCCAATTTTGCCACTGATCAATGCGCACAACTCGGGGTTGGCGGACTGTAGCCAGCGCCGCGGCGTGACGCCATTGGTCTTGTTATTGAAGCGCTCCGGCCAGAGCAGGGAAAAGTCACGAAAGAGATCCTTACGCAAGAGCTCCGTGTGCAGGGCTGCCACGCCGTTGACGGAGAAGCTGCCAACCACGGCTAGATGCGCCATGCGGAGCATCGGATCCGGGCCCTCCTCGATCAAGGATACCCGGGACAACAGGGCGCTATCGCCAGGATAGTGGCGCGCCACCTCGCGCAGAAAACGGGCATTGATTTCGTACACGATTTCCAGCACCCGCGGTAGCAGTTGCCGGAAGAGCCGCACCGGCCAGCGTTCGAGGGCCTCGGGCAGCAGCGTATGATTGGTGTAGGCCATGCAGTTGCTGGTGATCGCCCAAGCGGCATCCCAATCCAGGCCATGTGCGTCGAGCAGCAGACGCATTAGTTCCGCCACGGCAATACTCGGATGGGTGTCATTGAGTTGGAAGACATGCTGGCCGGCAAAGTTGGAAAAATCCTCGCCATGCTCGGCAACCCAGTCGGCGAGCACATCCTGGAGACTAGCGGAGGCCAGGAAATATTGTTGGCGCAAGCGCAATTCCTTGCCATTCTCGCTACTGTCGTTGGGGTAGAGGACCATGCTGATGTGCTCGGCGGCATTCTTGGCCGCTACCGCCTCGGGATAGGCACCGGCATTGAATTCGCCGAGGTCGAAGACGTCGGTGGCAGCGGCATGCCAAAGGCGCAGAGAGTTAACGACCCCATTGGCGTAGCCGGGAATGGGGATATCGTAGGGTACGGCAAGAACATCATGGGTGTTCACCCAACGAAAGCGAGTGCGCTCTGTAGCATCGATATAGGTTTCGGTGTGGCCACCAAAGGGCACGTGACGCACCCGATGCGGGCGTTTCAACTCCCAGGGATAGCCATTCTTGAGCCAATGATCCGGCTCTTCCACTTGCTCGCCGCCATGGACTTCTTGGCGAAACATTCCGTAGTCATAGCGGATGCCATAGCCAGTGACGGGCAAAGCCAAGCTCGCGCAACTATCCAGAAAACAAGCGGCGAGGCGTCCAAGGCCGCCATTGCCGAGACCCGCATCCGCCTCCTGCTCGGCAATTTCTGCCAACTCCCAGCCTTGGCTTAGCAACGCGCTCTGCGCGGCTTCTTCCAGCCCGAGATTGAGCAGGGTATTGTTCAGACTGCGCCCGAGCAGAAATTCCAAAGAAAGGTAGAAGGCACGCTTGCTATGGGTGGCACTGCGCTGCGCTTCCGTGCGATTCCAGCGCTCGACCAAGCGATCACGCAGTGCCATCCCCAGGGCGCTGTAGATACTATCGGCTTGCGTTTCCGCCGCTAAGCTGTCGGCCGGAACACCAAGAGTACGGAAGAGATAATGCTGCGTGTCCTGACAGAGCCCCTCGGCCTCCATGGCCAAGGGAGGAAGTTCGCATTCGGCGGTCTTGTTACGTTTCCGGATCATGGCAGATTCCTCTGAGGGGCAGAATACAACCTGAGCATAGAACGAATTTATGACTAAGAGAAGAGGGCTTTTTCTTGCTTTTCGGCTACGCTGCGGTCAGCGTATCACTATTTCTGAGTAAGAGGATTTTCATGGCAAAAAGTCTGGCAGATTTCATTCGTGAGGCGCGGGCGCAGGTCAGCGAAGTCGACTGCGATACCGTCGAAGCTTGGCTCGAGGCAGGAGAGGACATCCTCATTGTCGATGTGCGGGAGAGCGAAGATTTTGCGCGTGCCCGCTTGCCCGGGGCGCACCATGTGCCCCGCGGCCACCTTGAAGCGCTGGCCGACCTCGAATATGGCAAGGCGCACCCGGAATTATCTCGGGCACGAGAGCGGCGGGTGCTACTCTACTGCGACAGTGGTACCCGCTCCGCCTTTGCTGCCGTCACCCTGCAGCAAATGGGCTTTACCCAGGTGCACAGTTTGGCCGGCGGCATGGTGGTTTGGGAGGCCGAAGACAAGGCTATTGAGCCGTAACCGCGGGCAGTGCCTCGCCAAAATTCTCCGCGTAGCGTTGCGCGAATTGCGCAGCACTGAAGCGGTGGTTTTGGGTGCCGGCCACCTCGATCTTGTACGCGCCGAGAAGAGAGGCAACGCGGCCACACACGGTCCAGGGCCAACCCTGTTCCAGACCAAAGAGCAGCCCGGCGCGATAGGCATCGCCGCAGCCCGTCGGGTCGACCACGGCTTTCACCTTGGCGGCGGGAATGACGATTTCTTCTGCCCCCAAATAGATCCGCGAGCCCGCCTCGCCCTGGGTGACGATCAGGGCCTGCAGCTTGCTGCGCAGGGTTGCCAAGTCCCAGCCGGTACGCGCCTGCACCATGCCGCACTCGTAGTCGTTGACGCTCAAGAAATCGGCGTCTTCGATCATCTTGCGCAGGGTATCGCCGTCGAAGAGGGGCAGGGCTTGCCCGGGGTCGAAGATCGTCTGCACCCCGGCGGCATGGAGATCGGCAAGGTGGCCGACCATGGCGTCGAGTCCGTCGGGTGCGACGATGGCCCAGCGACTGCCAGCGGGGACCCGTCCCGCCAAGCGGTTTTCCCCGGCGCGCATCATGGCGCCAGGATGAAAGGCGGTAATCTGGTTATCGTCGAGATCGGTGGTAATGAAAGCTTGGGCGGTATACTGGTCGGAAAGGGTAACAATGTGGCTGCGGGTGATCTGTAGGCCCTCCAGATGTTGGGCGTAGGGCGTAAAATCTTGGCCCACTGTACCCACGATCAAGGGATCGCCACCGAGAAGCTTGAGGTTGTAGGCGATGTTGCCGGCGCAGCCGCCGAAGTCGCGGCGCATTTCGGGAACCGTGAAGGAGACATTCAGCATATGCACGCGGTCGGGCAGGATGTGCTCTTTGAAGCGGTCCTGAAAGACCATGATGGTGTCAAAGGCCAGGGAACCGCAGATGAGGGTAGACATGGAAACTCCTGTGGATTTTTTGCAACGAAAGCGAGTGGTGTTTTGAACAAAATGGGTTATACTGTAGCCATTGTACGACAGAGTCTCTTGCCGGGGCGAATCGATGGGCCGAATCCGATTGTTTGCGAGCGTAGTTTGTGCCGGGCTGGTAGCGATACCGGTTGGCGCTCTCGCTGCCGACGGCCAGACCTACATCAATCTTTTTGGCGGCAACACCTTTTTTGGCTCGGCACCCCTGAGTGGTGGTGGCACCCTAGGCTTGCGGGTGGGGCAACGCCTGGGCAGCCATCTTGGCATCGAGGCACAGGTGGCCTCTGCCTTTGCCAAGCTGCAGAATCAAGCGCGTACTAGCGCGAATCAATATAGCGGTTCCGTTATCGGTAATTATTATGCGCTGTCTGGCCCGGGCACCCCGTACCTGTCGCTAGGCCTTGGCGCCTCCAGCGATGTCCTCGATCAAAAACTGGGTCGCGGCACCTCTCTCATGGGAGTTTTTGGCCTTGGGTATGAGCAGCGCATTGGCGACCACTTCGGCCTGCGCCTGGGGGTGCAGGATCAACTTCTGCTCGATGCGCCGCAGCCGCAGGGGGGCACTCTGAACAACGTCCAGGTTACCGGTGGTATTTCGTATTTTTGGGGTGGCGAGCCGAGCAAGCCTGCCTTTCCCATCATTGCCCCGGTCCACTCTACCCCTTGACGGAAATTCGCGCTCTGCATGAGCGTCTTTCATTTTCGTGCGGCCGAGGCCTCTGCTATATTTGGGCGACTTGTACGAGACTGATCTCGTTCGCGTAGCCGAGGAGCCTTCCGCATGTCCCATAGCCACCTATTCACCTCCGAGTCCGTATCCGAGGGTCATCCCGACAAGGTCGCAGACCAGATTTCCGACGCCATTCTTGATGCGATTCTGAGTCAAGATCCGCACGGGCGGGTTGCTGCCGAAACCCTCATTACCACGGGCTTGATCGTCTTGGCCGGAGAAATCACCACCACGGCGCAGGTCGACTACGCGGATGTGGCGCGACAGACGGTGCGTCGTATTGGCTACGATTCCTCGGATATGGGTTTTGATTGGGCTTCTTGCGCCGTGATGCAGACCCTCGATAAACAATCACCGGACATCGCCCAGGGTGTTGATGAAGGCAAAGGTCTTGATCTCGATCAGGGTGCTGGTGATCAGGGCCTGATGTTTGGCTTTGCCTGCGATGAAACCGACGTGCTCATGCCGACCCCCATTTATTTTGCCCATCGGCTGACGGAACGGCAGGCGATGGTGCGCAAGGATGGCCGCCTGCCCTGGTTGCGCCCGGATGCCAAGAGCCAAGTGACGGTGCGCTATGAAGAGGGTCGTCCGGTAGCCATCGATGCCGTGGTTCTCTCTACGCAGCACAGCCCGGACATCAGCCATGCCGATCTGGTCGAGGCGGTCCGCGAAGAAATCATTCGCCCCGTCCTGCCTCCGGAAATGCTGCACAAGGGTACCCAGTATTTCATTAATCCCACCGGGCGCTTCGTCATTGGTGGGCCAGTGGGTGACTGCGGCCTGACCGGGCGCAAGATCATCGTCGATACCTACGGCGGCCAAGGCAGCCACGGTGGTGGTGCCTTCTCGGGCAAGGATCCATCCAAGGTCGACCGCTCCTCCT
>JAWNZB010000092.1:0-7643 GCA_038447835.1 Candidatus Igneacidithiobacillus chanchocoensis
CGCTGGCCGCCACGCGCGTGGTGTGGATGGCGCTGTGGCTCACGCAGTTGCAGCGCCTGCTGCCGCGCGAGCCGGGCATCCACGCCAGCCGCGACGATCTGCGCCACGCTCTGCGCTTTGGCGGCTGGCTGTCGGTGAGCAACCTCATCGGCCCGCTGATGGTCTATGCCGACCGCTTTTATCTCGCCAGCCTGTTTCCGCCCGCGACGGTGGCGTATTACACCGTGCCGTTCGATACCGCGTTTCGCGCCACGTCGCTGCCACAAACCGCGATGAACGCACTGTTCCCGGCGCTGGCGGAAACCCAGACGCGCCCCGAGGCTTCGACCCGGCTTCTGGCTCTCGCCATCCGTGCGGTGGTGGTGCTGGTACTGCCCGCAGTCCTTGTGGTGGCGGTCTTTGCGCATCCCTTGCTGGTGCTCTGGCTCAATGCGAGTTTCGCTGGGCCAGCCGCGCCCGTGCTGCAACTGCTGCTGATCGGCATTTTTCTCAACAGCGCTGCGCATTTGCCCTACGCCCTGCTGCAGGCGCATGGCCGCTCGGACCTGACCGCCAAGCTGCACCTGCTGGAACTGCCGGTGTTCGCCGTGCTGCTGGTTGCTGGAGTGCACTGGTTCGGCATCACCGGCGCGGCGCTGGCGTGGACGCTGCGCGTGGCGTTGGATACCGCGCTGTTGTACGGCACCGCGTGGTGGCTGCAGCAACCCTTGCGTTTGATGCTGGCAAAAGGTGTTGGTCTGCTGTGCCTGGCGTGCGCGGTGTTCCTGCTGGTGGTGTATGTGCTGCAGGGCCCACTGCAACTCGCGCTGACCGCTATCCTCGTTGCAACCTGCGCATTGGCAGCACTGCACATGCTGCGCCTGAATCGGCCCGGCACCCACAAGGAAATCACACCATGAGCGAAGCTCCGCGCCCCTGGCCGCAGGCCGATCTCGAAGCGGTGCCGCAGTGCCCGGTGTGCGGCAGCGCCGAGCGCAGCCTGCTCTACAAGGGGCTGACCGACCGCGTGTTTTGCGTGGCCGATGGCGCTTGGGACATGTATCGCTGCGCGCAGTGCGCCAGCGGCTATCTCGATCCGCGGCCCACGCCAGAAAGCATCGGTCGCGCCTATGCGGGTTACTACACCCACGATGCCGAAGATCATCCCATCGTGCGCCGCAAGGGCCGCATCCGCAGCCTGTTGCACGACCTGATCAACGGTTACCAGAACCACCGCTACGGATTGCAACGCAGCCCGGCCTTGCCGGTTGGGCGCTGGTTGTTGCCGCTGCTGCCTTCGCTGCGCACGGCGGCGGATGCCGAGTGCCGACATCTGCCGCCGCTGCCTGCTGGTGGCGGGCGTCTGCTCGATGTGGGTTGCGGCAATGGCGGCTTTCTGCTGCTGGCAAGGCAGGCCGGATGGGAAGTGGAAGGGCTGGATTTCGATGCGGGCGCGGTGCAGGCCGCCCGCTTACGCGGGCTGGAGGTGTATCACGGCGGCATCGAGGTGCTGGATGGGCGCAGCGCCTGCTACGACGTGATTACCTTATGCCATGTCATCGAGCATGTGCATGACCCGCTTGCCATGATGCGGACATTAAACGGATTATTGAAAGATGGTGGATCACTTTGGCTAGAGACTCCAAACATAGATAGTTTATGTTCGAATGAGTTCAAAGAAAATTGGCGAGGACTGGAGCCGCCACGACATCTGTCAATCTTCAGTAGAACTGGATTAGAAAAAATGTCTGATGCCGCATCATTCGATATCACGCAATATTTTTGGCATGGCGTCTCCGCTTCAAAGATTTACATCTCAAGTCAAACAATTAAGTCGAATAAAAATCGAGCACCTAAATTCAATCCACTAACGGGATTGAATGCGATTTTATTTGATATCATAGAAATGGTTTTGGCAAATAATCGCGAATATATAACGGTTAGAATTAAAAAAGCTGCATAAATACAATTTACTTAATAGTGCTATTTTTTGACCGCATTACTTGTTCAAGAAATGCGTTAGCGCATTTTTGGTCTGGCTCAAGGTGACAACCCTCTGCCCACTCATTCCATGCATTAATAAAGATGGCGCGTGTTCCGCGTTTCTTTTGATTGGATCGCACGATTTCAAAGCGCAACCAATCACCGAACACACTTGGCATATCGTTCTGTACAACTGTCGATATGGATCGCCTTGCGGTGTTGTCCCAACTCGGAAAGATGCAAGTTAACTCGAAATCATCAAGAGATCGTTTCCAAATATTTTCGACCATCATTTTATAATTGATTGATTGGTAAGAGCTTATTTTTAGCCGTAGCATGTTGAATAAACTTGATGGCAGCAATTCTCTAATAAATCCTTTGGCGCGCCCTCTGACAGTCGCTTGCTCAGGAAAATCGTTTTTGTTGGGTTGGAATAGCAAAACTTCATCGTAACCCATGTTAAGAAAATCACTACTGCTTTTTGTGGCGCGGCCATGCTTTACCGCAATCAGATTAATGCGTTCAATGCCGGCACCCTTGGCATATTGCCTTAATTTTTCTGGAAAATTTGCTTCGATCGGAATTTCTTCAGGAGAGTAAACAAGGAATAATGGCCTGTTATTGATACGCAAGTATCTCGGGTGCTTGAACTTATTGACTAAATATCGACAATATTCGTCCATGCTTGCATCAGCATAATCTTGCTTCAGAATGATATCTGCTTCTCTTCCATCCCATGCGCGCGTCCAATTTTCATTCGCCCAGCACAAGCAAATTGGGAAGTCGCGATCTGTTGCGGAAAACTCCAAATCTATGGGCAACCCCAAGACTGCCTTGCCATCAAACCAATAGCTGTAAAAACAGAAGGCATCAAGGCCATACTCAATCGCCATTCGGATTTGCGCTCTACGTGTTTCGTCCAGACGTAGATCATAAAATCCGAGATCCCTCGGAAGATGCGGTTGCTGATGCCCTCTGAACTGAGGTTTAGCTTTAACGAAATTGTTCCATACGGTAAAGCCCGCGCCCCATGCAGCGTCATTTTCGGGAATGGGGTGATATTGAGGCAGATAGAAGGCTATGAGCAAAGTTGAATTACGTTCCGCCATGTTGCATACCCCAATATTAGAATTCCGAAGTTTTCGACTCGATTTTCCCATGACTTTGCATACTTCTGCCACCTACTGCATTTTCAAAGTCTCCGGGAGCTGCAAACTACTCGCAGCCTTGCGTATGGCCGCGCGTGGCCTGCGGGACGGCCTGCGCGGTCGTATGGGACCGTGGCGGAGGTGATGCTGCAGCTTGGTCATGGCAATCGGCCGCAATGGACGCTTGATCTGTCAGGGCAGGCCGTGGCCAAGCCAAACCTGTCTATTCTAGCTACAATGGCTAGAATAGACAGTTCACGCAGGAGTCTTCCATGATCACCGTCACCTCGGTCGAAGCCCAGAACCGCTTTGGGCAGTTGCTGGATACCGTGCAGCGCGAGCCGGTGGTCGTCACCCGGCATGGGCGCGCAGCGGCGTTCATCGTCTCGCCGCAAGACATGCAGGATTTGCAGGCGCTGCAGGCCGCACGGCGCAAACGCAGCACGGCGGTGGCGGAGTTCGAGGCCTCATTGGCCAAGAGCGACGCCCAGCTCACACCCGCCGCGCGGACGTTGACCGATGAAGACGTGCTGCGTCTGGTCAAAGAATCGCGGTGAGCGGCCGACAGCGGGTTGTCATCGATACCAGCACGCTGATCGGCGCCATTTTGCGCCCCGATTCGGTGCCGCGTCAGGCGCTGTTGAATGCGCTGCTCACCTGCGAGCTTGCGGCTTGTGTCGCCACCTTGGATGAGTTGCGCGAGGTTTTGCAGCGTCCCAAATTCGACCGCTATCTGCCTCAGCAAGCGCGGCTTGATTTCTTGGCCTTGGTCTCCAGGCACGCGCAACTTATGGAGGTGGATGCAGCGAGCGAGCAGGCTGCTTCTGGCGCGTGCCGAGACGCGAAAGATGCCAAGTTTCTGGCACTTGCCTTGGCGTGTCACGCGGTGGCCCTGGTCACCAGCGACGCCGATCTGCTCGTCTTACACCCCTGGCACGGCATGCCCATTTTGACGCCCGCCGCGTTTTTGCTTACCGCGGGCGAGTGAGGCGGCATTAGCGAATTTCCGGCGCACCGTGGCGCAGCAGCATGTCGAGCTTGCGCAGACGCAGGACAAAGCCGCTGAAGTAAACGCGCGGCGTCGCATGCCGTGCCGATTGAAGGTTTTTCCGCTGCGCACGCAGTTGCTTCCGCTGCGCCCACAAAGCTCGCCATACACCGGCATAGACCTCACGCCATAGGCGCCCGTCACGACGCAACAGGCTGAGCACGAGGCCTTCCAGGGTGAGCATGAACAAGTGCAGGGGCAACAGCAGCCAAAGCGCAACGCCAGGCGTGCAGATGATCATGGCAAAGGTCTTGTTGCGCTCGCTGAGGCGGCGGCGGCGATAGGTGGTGGCCAGCCCGCTTGCAGAGGCGCGATTGCCGCCGAAGCTGGCACCCTGACGATGACGGTAGCTGCTGGCGGCGGGCACTTGCACCGGATAGCCGACCAGTCTTGCGTGGCAGCACAGGTACAGGTCTTCGCCGATTGACTCGAACCATTCAGGGAAGCCGCCAAGCTCCTGCCACAGCGCACGCGGCAGCCACAAGCAGGCGCCGATCACCATGGCCACGTCGCGCCGCTGCGGGTCGGCGTTGGGCACGGGGTTGTAGAAGGGATCGAGCAGGCAACCGCGGTCGACCAGCGCGCCGCTGGTCCAGTCGAATTGCGACAGGCTGAGAATACCTTGCGGATGTTGCTGCGCGGCTTCATTCAGCAAAGTGCTCAGCGCATCGGGCGCAAGCGCGGCGTCGTTGTTGAGCAGCAGTACGAACTCGCCGCGCGCCTGCGTCAACATGCGGTTGTTGGCGATGCAGAATCCGACGTTGGTGTCGCTGGCAATGAGCCGGGCTTGCGGGTAACGCTCACGCAGCAGTTGCAGCGACCCGTCGGTAGAGGCGTCGTCGTGGACGATGATCTCGATGGACGCATCGACTGTCTGGGCCAGTACCGAATCGAGGCAGTCGCTCACGACATGCTCGCCGTTGTAATTGGCGATGCACACCGAAATTCGCGGCTGCGTATCGGAGTTCAAGGCTGGGTCGCGTTGAGCCATTGCCAAGTGCGTTGCAAACCATCGTGCAGGCTGGTGTGCGGCGCCCAGCCCAGTTCCCGGCGGATGCGCGTGCCGTCGAGCAGCACGCGGTGCAGGTCCACCGCGCGCGACGGGCGCTGATCGCGATGCAGAGTGCGCCCAGTCACTTGTTCGATGAGCGCGAGCAACTGCTTGAGGCTGGTGGCTTGTTCGCTGCAAACGTTGAACACACGCATGCCATGTTGCAGCGGTTGTCGCAGCGTGGTCATGCAGGCGGCGATGAAGTCGTCGATGTAGAGGTAGTCGCGCAGGCTTTCGCCATCACCCCACAACGTCATGGGCTTACTCTGACGCAGGCAGTCCATCGCCGCTGGAATAACACCAAAACCCCCGTGCAGCGTCTGGCCAGGGCCATAGACATTGGAGGGTCTCAAGATGGTGGCTCTACCCGCATATTGCCTGCAATAGGCCTCGATAAAGTGCTCGGCAGCCGCCTTGCCCGCAGCGTAGTAAGACCTAGGATGCGCGGCGAGAGGCTCTTCTGCAGGGTGGTCGACTTCACCATAAATGGTGCCGCCCGAAGATACATAGATAAGGTGACATTGCGGAGTTGCCTGGAGCGCATGAAGCACGCCGAGTAGCGGAACAAGATTACTGCCGAGTTCTAGTAATGGGTTTCCCGCTGAACTCGCCGGGGTCGTCCCAGATGCCAGCCAAACAACTGCGTCGCAACGCGCGAGCACTGCAGAAAGATTCGCATCGGTACCAAGCGTTTGTACACGCGGATCGAACTCAGCCCGCGCTTGGTTTACGAGTGCGTGGATGCAGACACCCTCCTGAACCCAGGCATTCACGAGATGTTGTCCGATAAATCCAGCCGCACCAATAACAAGCACTTGAAGGCTCATGGTTGCGTCCCAGCGACAAGTTTTCGGTAAATCGCTGTGTAGCGAGCTGCGCAATCGTCCCATGTACCGATGGTTTCACGGACCCACGCTCGCGCAGCATTGCCGATTCGGAGATTCTCTTCACGTCCCTCCAAGTGACGCACAGAGGCTGCGAGTGTCTCGGGGCCGTCACATAGCAGCCCTGTCGTTTGATGCGCAAGCAGATCAGCGTGCGCGGGTAGTTGCGAGGCGACGATGGGTAGTCCCGCGGCCATGGCTTCCAGCATGACTTGCGGCCTGCCTTCGCTATGGCGACTCAGAGTGATGAGCCCATGCGCCTGAGGGAACCAGGTCTCACAAAGCTGCGCGGGCGTGGCGGGGCCGTGGTAGTGGACCCATGGCGGCAAATCGATCTGCTCTTGCATGGGGCCAAACAGATGCAATTCGCGTGGTTGATCCTTGAACAATTGCTCACCCCACTCGAAAAGCGAGCCCAGCTTGCTTCGCGTCAGTCGCGACACTACCAACCAGCGCGATGGCGCAGCGAAATCAACGTGGCGCTGCAGATTGAACCAAGCTGTATCGATCCCGAATGGGATGGCTTGAATCTGCGCTTCATCACCGAACATGGAACGGAGGGGCGCGTCCATCCATTCTGCGTTGGGACAGATGGAAACAGAACGTCCGCGCATAGCCCAGCGCAACAAAACTGGCATTAGCGGCAGTTTGAGCAATTGCATGTCCGTACCGAGTACCGTGACCAGCACGGGCAGCTTGCGTGGGGCGGGCAACATGGTCTGCAGCCAATTGCAGTGGAGTACATCGATCCGATCCGCATGCCGGGAGTAAGCCCTGCGCAAACGGCTCAGCAAACCGAGCGCCAGCCAGCCTCCGCGCAAACGGTTGCTGCGCAAAGCATGCGCAATTCCCCCAGATTGCATCAAGCGGTCAAGCCAATGCGCTTCTTCCGGTGTCGTTGCATCGCTGACAGCCAAAGTGCGTTCACCTGGCGGAGCCCACAACGCAACATCGAGATCATCCCGCCGTGCCAATGCATCAACCAGATGGCGAATGAATAAGCCGCGCCAATCAATCAAGCTTGAGGGATAGGAAGTAGCCACAACAAGTAGGCGCAATACCGATGAATTGCGAATCTGCGTCGGGAAATCTTTCATATGACACTTTGCTTAGCACACATCAACCGATGGGGTCACAACGATGAGGCATTTGCTAGGACTAGGCTTAGCCCTTTTTCACCCAACACCGAACTGATGCGGAATGTTGCACTGGCGATGGACCCCGCCATAAATTGCTTCAGACAATCATGAAACGCCATCACGCAGCGAGCAGATAAAAGACCGTTGTTGGCACATTCTTTGTGGCATCAAATCAATTCACGCCACTGGCAGCCGAGTGAACTGGCTGCGCGGTAGCAAGGGTTTGAACTCAGCATCGAAACTGACCAGATGCTCGCCCTGATGGATGACGACGGCGGCTAGCCAGGCATCGGGCACGGCGTTGGCGCTCAGCGCCTTGTCTGCACACAGTTTGCGCAGCGTAGGCCATTCACCGACCAGGCGGGGCTGCTGGACGCCAGGGGCGGCGAGCAGTGCATCGATGAATCGCAA
>JAWNZB010000093.1:0-7640 GCA_038447835.1 Candidatus Igneacidithiobacillus chanchocoensis
ACGATCCGGCACGGGCAAGCGCCGAGACTTTGCTGCAGAGCTACCCGTCTACCACGTATGCTCCCATGGCGCGCTTCTATTTGGCACGCCTCGACATCGACGCCAAGCAGACGGCGAAAGCGGAGGCACAATTGCAGCAGCTAGTGGCTACGAGCACCTTGCCTACGGGTATGCGTGGCCTTGCTCGCGCGGCTCTGGCGCGCCTGTACTTGCAGCAGGGCAAGAACCAGCAGGTGCTGCAGTTGCTGCAAAAAAGCGATTCGGCGTATGCCGCTATCGATTGGGAACTGCGTGGCGATGCCCAAAATGCTTTGGGAAAAACACAGGAAGCGCTGGATGACTACCGAAAAGCGACATCGGCCTTGCCTGCAACGGATCCGTATCTCGCATATCTACAAATGAAAATGGCAAACCTGGGAGCATCGGGATGAGGGAAAGGAAGGCAGGAGGCGGGCTTTCCGCGCTACGCTATGCCGGCGCGTTGGGAGTGCTGTTTGCCCTGGGCGGGTGTGGGGTATGGAACTGGGCCTTTGGGCCGTCCGAACCGACACCCAAGCCCGTGCAAGCCATGCATACCGAGCAGGTTACCACCAATTTTGCAACCAACTGGCAGGCGCGACTCTATGGCGACTGGCGTCTGCAGCCGTACAACGCCACGGAAGTCCGCTTCGCCAATGACGGAATCTATCTTTGTGATGATGCTGGTCGACTTTTTGCGTTGAGCGCGAGCGGACGCCAGCGCTGGCTCTACCGTCTCGATGGCAGCAGCCCTCGCGGACCTACCGTTGCCAATGGGGTAGTGTACGTTGGCACCGATCGCGGCAAGCTCTACGCGATCTCGGCGCAGGATGGCAAGAAACTGTGGGAAGTGCAGCTTGATGCCATTCCAAGCAGTCCGATTACCGTTGTCGATCAACTCCTGTTCGTGCAGTTGGCCAATGGCCACCTTCTCGCTCTTGATACCGCCAACGGCCGAGTCGACTGGACTTTTTCCTTGCCGCAGCCGTCGCTACTCTTGCGCCGCAGCAGCGGTATCGTCGTACAGGGACAAACCCTGTACAGCGGGTTTGCCGACGGTAAATTGGTGGCGTTGAATGTTGCCGATGGCGCCGAATTGTGGCACGCGACGGTTGCCATTCCCCACGGCAACAATGAACTGGCCCGTATGGTGGATGTGTCGGCTACTCCCGTCCTGGATGGCGATCGCGTAATCGCACTCGCGTATCAGGGGAATATTGCTGCGTATAACCGCAATAGCGGCGAGGAGCTCTGGTCGCAACCCCTGTCTGCCGTCATCACCCCCATTCTGCACGATGGTACCTTGTTTGTTGCCGGAAGCGACGGGCAGGTCTATGCCATCGACCCGCAGAGCGGTACGGTACGCTGGCGTAATACGCGTCTTAAAGGGCAGTCTTTAAGTGGGATGACGCTCTGCGACGGCCAATTAGTGCTGAGCAACTTTGCTGGCCAAGTCATCACCGTCGATCCGCAAACTGGGCATCGAACCGGACAAAAGATGATTTCCAGCAGTGGCATCCAGGCCGCACCGGTATGTGTTGGAAAAGGGCGCTTTTTTGTTTTGAGCGGGGTGGGTACATTATACCAGCTGCAGTTCCAGAAGCCCTGAGCTACGGATGGCCACGATTCTCGCTTTGTTGGGTCGACCCAATGTCGGCAAATCGACCCTATTCAATCGATTAACACGTAGCCGTGAGGCTTTGGTGGCGGATCTGCCGGGCTTCACTCGTGATCGCCACTACGGCACGGCGCGTCAGGAAGATCGAGACTATCTGGTCATCGATACCGGCGGTTTTGAGCCGGAAGAGCGCGAGGGCTTAGTCGCTGCGATGGCCGCGCAAACGCGCCAAGCCATCAGCGAAGCAGACATTCTCTTGTTTCTTGTTGATGCCAAAGACGGGCTCTCCGCGCAAGACCAAGAAATCGCTCGCGAATTGCGGCGGAGCGGCAAACCCGTGCTGCTACTCGTCAACAAAATGGACGTACGTCATGCCGTTGCCGAGCTGCCGGAATTTCATCGACTTGGTCTTGGCGCACCCATCACCCTTTCCGCCGCCCACGGACATGGAATGGATACGCTCTGGTCAGCCATTGTTGCGGCGCATCCTGCCGCCGTCGACGAGCAGGGCGATAGGGAAGATCTAGAAGCGGGCCCAGCGATTGCCGTTCTCGGTCGCCCCAATGTGGGTAAATCGACGTTGGTAAACGCCATGTTGGGTGAGAAGCGGGTGATTGTTTTTGATCAACCCGGTACCACTCGCGACAGTATCCGCATTCCTTACGAGCGACAAGGAAAACGCTATGTGATGATCGATACCGCGGGCGTACGCCGCCGTGCCAAGGTGGGCGAGGGGCTCGAGAAACTTACCGTACTCAAGACCCTCGCAGCCTTGCGTGAAGCAGACGTAGTCCTGATGGTGATGGATGCGCAAACGGGGATCAGCGAACAGGATTCGCATTTGATTGGTGTGGCAGTCGAGCTCGGGCGGCCGATCGTACTGGTGGTCAATAAATGGGATGGTCTGGACGCACACCAGCGCGATACCGTTAAACAGGACTTGGAGCGGCGCCTGAGCTTTTTGCGCTACGCGCCCTTTCATAGTATCTCCGCTCTGCATGGCAGCGGAGTAGGGGAGCTTTACCGGAGTATCGATAAGCTTTGGAAAAACAGCCAGCGACGCTTCTCGACGGGAGAGCTCAATCGCACCTTAGAAGACATTCTGGTCACGCATCAGCCACCACTGGTATCCGGCCGACGCATCAAACTGCGCTACTGCCATCAGGGGGGAACCCAGCCGGTCACCTTCGTGTTTCATGGTAATCAAGTCGAGCGTTTGCCGGGCTCTTACAAACGCTATCTCGAGACGGCATTTCGCAATGCCCTTAAGCTCGATGGGGTGCCGATCCGGCTGCTTTTCCGGCAAGGGGAGAATCCCTATGCCCCGGGTGGAGGGCGCGCATGACGGGCGCCCGATCGCTGCCCTGGTGGTTACTGAGTTGGATCTTGTACGGCGTTCTGGTTGCGTTGGATCATCATTTCCTCTTACGTCTCCCTAATTGGCGATGGACACCAGCCGTCGCCTATGGCACTTGGGCGTTTCTGGCTTTAGGAGCAATTGCCCGCACCTGGCCGCGACTTGGCCCCTATGCTTGGCGTCCGCTGGTGATCTTTTTGGGTGCGATACTGGCGGGCCTCGACACTTTTAGTAGTAGTGGGATAGCAGCGCAGCACATCAATGGATGGATGATGGCTTTGATTGGCATTGCCCTGGTTTCCATCATCGCCCGCTTTGTGCCGGGTCGCTGGGCGCAATGGTGGTTTGGACAGGAGGTATTACCTGGAACTTATCCTCGTTCGTCACGCTGATGCAGAAGAACACAGTAGCGATGGTACCGATGGCGGGCGCCGCCTCAGCGCGCTTGGCGAAGAGCAGGCAGCGCGAACTGCGCGTGCCCTGAAAAAACTACTTTCCCCCGAGGGGTTGGTGATCTGGTACAGTCCGAAGGAACGCACGCGGCAAACGGCCCTGGCCTTGCAGGCACAGTTGCAGGCGGTGGAGTGTATCGCCATCGATGCGCTTGCGACAGGCCACTTGGCCCACGTGCAATTCGCTTGGCAGGAAACCGCAGCCGAGCGAGTATGCCTCGTCGGGCACCAGCCATTCTTGGGCGACTGGGTAGCGGATCTCAGCGGCGTTCGTCTACCCATCGCTAAGGCGAGCGTAACCTTGCTCCATTCCGAGCATCCGACTAGCCCATATTTTCGCTTTCTCGGGCATTTGCAAGGGCCGCTTCTTGCCCAACTTGCTTCGACCTGATCCACATTGCACTTTCGTGCTATCCTCCGGGCTGGGTGTTTCTCCCGGAAACACTCGCCTCGTATGACCGATTCACCCCGTAAAAGGAGATGATCTATGTCTGAAATGGAAGCCCCAGATCTCGTTATTATTCTCATCACCGGCCCGGAAAATCCTAAGCGTCTTCCCTCTGCCTTCTTTTTGGCGGCGACGGCGGCGGCTGGCGAGCAGAAAGTGGTGATGTACTTTACGGGTCCGGCAACGGAACTTTTGGCAAAAGGGAAGGCAGAGTCGATCTTCCCCATGCCCGGCGGCAAGAGTGTGGCCGATTTCATGAAACTGGCCGAAGACAATGACGTGCAGATTATTGGTTGCCTGCAGTCGCTGGAACTCAACGGCATGACCAAGGACGATTTGGCCAAAGAAATCCCCTTGATGAATCCGAGTTCTGCTCTGCCCACCTTGGGTGCCGCTGGTCGCGTACTCACCTGGTAATACCGGCGTGCCCGCTAGCGCGGGCACCCTTTGCTGCATCCACCCTGCAAGCTCCTGCGTAATTGTAAGGAGTTACCGACTTTTGAGGTGAGCTGGGTGTCCCTTTCGCAAGAACATGCTGCATCTCCAGTACACTACCCACGCGGTGCGCGCATTCTGCATCTCGGGCTGGTTTTGCTTTTTAGTTTTGAACTCCTCAACTCCGTTCTTGCCCTCTGGTTTCAGCATTTTTTTCTATTTCAATGGCACACCCTGGCCGGCATTGCACTGGCCGCGTGGCTCACCCTTTCCTGGTTGGTCTACGGGAGCACCCATTGGGGGCGAAGCCTGCTGAAGACCTGGTACTGGCCGGGTAACGCTCGATTCATACTTGCGGATATCCGCCGAGTTTTGCAGGGAAGGCTTCCTGGTCACGGCCCGCAGCCCGGTCTCTCTTCTTGGTGGCAGGGCATGTTTCTGCTCCTTGCCAGTTGGGTGACCTATACCGGACTGGGGGCCTGGATGGTCATGCAAGGCTACTTCGTTATTCCCGGCCTTACCCATCTGGGGCTGATTTCCATGCGTCTGGGCACCCCTGTCTTGCTCTATTTTTGGCTCGGTCATGTGGGCATGGCCTTTTACCATGCCCTGCGGCGCCAGCCCTTATGGTCGATATTTGCTCTTCGTTAAAGGAGACAGCCATGTTGAGACGAGAATTTTTTCGACGTAGTTCGCAGCTGCTGGGGGCATCGGCTGGTGCGTTGTTGCTACCGGCTTGGGCACGCGCGGGCGGCATCCCGATTTTTCCCGAATATTATACCTACACGGGTTCATATCCGCAGATCGATCCGCAAAGTTACCGCCTGCGCTGTGACGGGTTGATTGCTCGCCAACAAGTTTTCACCCTTGCTGATCTTTACAAGCGTAGCACCTTCCCCGAGGTGCATACTTTCCATTGTGTGACGGGCTGGACCGTGGCTGATGTGCACTGGCAGGGTATCTCTCTTGCCAGTTTTCTTAAGGAGTTGCAGGTACAGAGCGGCGCCCGCTATGTAGTCTTTCATAGCGCCGATGGCGTCTACGTCGACAGTCTGAGCCTGGAACAGGCGCGGGCACCCGGGGTGATGCTCGCCACCCATATTGCTGGCCAGCCCTTGCTGCGTAAAGGCGGCTATCCATTGCGTTTGCTGGTACCGCAGATGTACGGTTACAAAAGCGTAAAATGGGTAAACCGCATCGAGTTGCGTGCCAGTCGACCCGAGGGAACCTGGGAAAAGGATGGCTACCCGAGCAACGCCTACATCAAGAAGGGTTTTAGCTGGACTGATCTGCTCTAAGCGAAGGCGCAGGCCGCCGCTGTCATAAAAGTGTCATAAAAGGTTCATGATACTGTCATGAAACTCCGGTATGATCTGCATCGCGTGGGGTTTTCAGAGTACTGATTCTATCCCATCATGCCGTAACAGATCTTATACCGCCATTCGGAGGTTTTATGTTGCAACGTTCCAATACCATTTTCGCGCGCGCTGTTAAAGGCGCGGTAGTTGCCTCGCTGCTGAGTCTTACCGCGGTCGCCGCAGCGCCTGCGATTGCAGCGCCGCAAATCAGCCTGCTCGAGACCGGGTCGACCCTGCTCTACCCTTTGTTCAACCTTTGGGTTCCGGTTTATACCAAGATGCACCCGAATGTGAAGATTACCACCCAGGGAACGGGTAGCGGCACCGGCATTGCGCAGTCCATCTCCGGCGTTGCCCAGATTGGCGCCTCCGATGCGTATATGTCGAATGCGCAGGTAAAGATGCGCCCCATGCTCAACATCCCCTTGGCCATCTCCATCCAGATGATCAACTATAATTTGCCTGGCCTTAACAACAAGCACATCAAGCTCTCCGGCCCGGTCCTTGCGGGCATTTACTCCGGCAAGATCACCAATTGGGATGCCCCGGAAATTGCCAAGATCAACCCCGGTGTCAAGCTGCCCAACCATAAGATCATTCCTATTCATCGTACCGATGGTTCGGGTGATACCTTCATCTTCACGACCTATCTGGCCGACACGGACGCTACTTGGTCTAAAAGCGTAGGCTACAGCACCACTGTCAGCTGGCCGACAGTGCAGGGCGGGATTGGTGCGGTCGGTAACCCTGGTATGGTCGAAGCGCTAAAGTCGACCCCCTACGGCGTTGCCTACATCGGTATCAGTTGGAAGGCGCCGGTAGAAAAAGCCGGGCTGGGTATCGCCATGCTTCAAAACCGTGCTGGCAAGTTCGTTCTGCCGACGGTCGAGAATGCCAAAGCCGCGGCGGGCGAAATGGTGAGCAAGACTCCGGCGGACGAGCGCATCAGCCTCGTGTTTGCGCCGGGCGCCAACTCCTACCCGATCATCAACTACGAATATGCCATCGTCAACAAGAAGCAGCCCAACGCCGAAGTGGCAGCCGCTTTGCGTGACTTCCTAAACTGGGCTCTTGATCCGAAGGGCGGTAACGCCCCGAAGTTCATGGAGAAGGTGAACTTTGTGCCCTTGCCGGAGAGCGCAGTTGCGCTGTCGCGCAAACAGGTTGCGGAGATTCAGTAATCCTCAGGCCCTTGGCGCCGCGGTCTCTTGGCCGCGGTGCCTTCCATAAGCAACGATGCGGCTCTTTTTCTGGAAGTGCCGCACGTTTATTATGGGGCCTGCTCCAGTGGAGGGAGACCATGAAACCATCGCTGTTTCGTTTCGGCTTGGTCGGTACGGCAAGTTTTTTGCCGCTGTCGCTCATTGCCCTCGTTGTGTTTCTCACGCTGTATTCCTGGCCGGCGATTCAGTACAACGGCTTCGATTTCTTTTGGCACAACGACTGGGATCTAGGCAACCTCTACGGAAATCCAGTAGAAATCCGTGGTCAGCAGGTTATGCCTGGTGCCAGCTTTGGGATATGGTTTCTGGTGGTCGGTACCCTCTCCAGTGCCTTTATGGCGCTGCTTTTCGCGCTTCCGATTGCCGTTGGCACGGCCTATTTTTTAGTGGAAATGATGCCTAAGTGGCTCTCAGGCCCCTTGGCGCTCTTGGTCGACTTGTTGGCGGCCATTCCCAGTGTGGTCTTTGGACTCTGGGGCTACGCGTTGCTGATCCCTTTCTTGGGACAATCAGTCTTCCCCTGGCTCGCTACTCACTTAGGGTTTATTCCGTTTTTTGGAGGAAGTCCGGGGAGCGGTTACGGTCTTTTCACCACCGCTATCGTTCTGGCTTTCATGATTGTCCCGTTGATTTCGGCAACTGTGCGCGAGGGTATCAGTGCCATTGAGCCAGCTTTGAAAGAAGCGGGGTTGGGTATGGGGCTCAATCGCCTCGAGGTCCTCTGGCATATC
>JAWNZB010000250.1:0-1355 GCA_038447835.1 Candidatus Igneacidithiobacillus chanchocoensis
AGGTTCCGTCGCGACAAACCCGGGCTTGGATGCGTAGGCGTTCGCGCAGCAGTGCCAGGGCATTTTGTGCCTTGCGCTCCTGGGTAAAACCGAGGACGCCGTTAAAGAGTAAGAGGAGGAAGATGATGACGGCTTCCGGCCATTTCTGCAGGGCCGCCTCGAGAACAAAGGTGGCCTCGAGCATCCAGGGCACGGGGGCCCAGAACTTGAGGACAAAGGTCTTCCACGGGGTTTGCGCGGCTTTCCGGACTTCGTTTGCCCCCACGGCTCGCAGCCGTCGCTTCGCTTCCTCTTGGCTGAGACCGGTGCAATCTACTTGCCCCATATTTCATCCCCTTTCCGTTGAGGACTCGATGGGGTGGTCGAGGCAGAGGATTTCCAGGCGATTGGTGCCGCCCGGATGTCCCTTGCTCGGCCCTTGGGTGAGGATGATCCGCCCGGCACTGAGGCCATGTTCGGCAAACCAGCGCCGCACGGCGGCAGCCCAGGAGTCTGCGGGGCGCGGCGCTGGCAATGCGAAACAGGTGCTCGGGATCGGCGTCGTCGTCGGCTGCGGTCCCGCCCACGAAGTCGTCGTTTAGATGCTCGACCTTCTGGTCACCGGCCATCAAAAAGAGGTGTCCTGAATCTTGCGTAACCAGCCGATAGTTTTCTTCCCAGCGACGCTCGGCGTCGGCCGAAATTCCGATGGGGGCTTGCGGTAGGGTCTTCATAGCGGTCTCCTTGCTCATTCGACACAGGGGCGCAGGTGGGCGTAGTGGCGGCGCAGGGCGTCGCCGGTGGCGGCCACCAGGGGGTGCAGGGAAGGGGTCAGGCGCGGCTGGCTGCCAAACTGCATGCTGGCGATGTCGGGTGCGGTCGCCCGCATCTGGATGGCCAAGCCCATGGTGTTGACCAACTCGCCGGTGGTTGCCCCACCCAACACCTGCGCACCCAGTAATTGCAGAGAGTCTGCAGCAAAAATCACCCGGCAGTAGATCTCCTGGGTATTGGGCATGGAGGCAGGATGATGATCGGGCAGACGGGCCTCGCCAATGAGAATGGGAAAGCCCTCGCTTTCTGCTTGCTTCTGGGTCAGGCCCGCTACGCCAAAGGCGAGACCGTCGATTTCGCTGGCATAGACACTCACTGAGCCGGCGCTGTGGCGGAGTTCGCGCAGGCCGTAGAGGTTCATGCCGGCAATCCGACCCTCCGCTGCTGCTTGCGAGGCGATCATGGCGTGACTCGCCTTGCGGGTGAAAAAATCCTGCTTGTGGGCACAATCGCCAACGGCAAAGATGGCGTGGTCTTCGCGACTGCGCTGAAAGGCGTCGACCCAAATGCCCCCAGAGCGGCTCAGGGTCAGGCCCATGGCC
>JAWNZB010000094.1:0-7462 GCA_038447835.1 Candidatus Igneacidithiobacillus chanchocoensis
GCAGTGCCGGCCAAAGCGCTGATTTCTTCTCTAGCTTGTGGAGCCTGCAACAACGTGATGCCTGGTTGCTGGCGCTTGTGCCGGCAATTCTTGGCGTGCTGCTGCTGCAAAGCAGCGGCTATCTCGCCATGACAGCACACCCCAACGATCCGGCGGCAGCAATGCAGGTCCTCGAACAACCGCGGCTATGGATCTCTGTTCTTATCAGTTTTCTCGTTAGCTCTTCTTTCCAGTATGCATTTGCCCTGTACGCCGCCTATGGCGACTCTCCGCGAGAATCCTTACACAGCGCGCTGCGTCTGTTTGGAGACCGTTTTCCCTGGCTCTTTTTTCCGCTCCTGGTCGGATTGGTCTGCGGTATCGTGCTCTTCGTAATCTTTCTCGCTATTGCCGTGCTTGCCGGTCTGTTGCTGGGTGCAAATGCCGCCCACGCCCCGGCACTGGCAATTGCGTTCATGCTCCTCCTCTTACTGCTGCTGTTCCCGACCCTGATTTGGATGTACAGCTGTATCCTTCTGGCGGCTGCCAACCTCAAGCGAGCCGAAGGTGACGCCCGTTTTCTCCCCTGAACAGCGCTTCGCCCGGGCGCGGCGAATCCTCACCGAAGTCTTTGGCTTTGCGGATTTTCGCCCACCCCAAGATGCCATCATCGCGCATCTGCTGCAGGGCGGCGATGCCCTGGTGCTGATGCCCACCGGCGGTGGCAAGTCCTTGTGTTACCAGATTCCTGCCCTGACTCTACCAGGCACGGCGGTGATCGTCTCGCCCCTCATCGCGCTCATGGAGGATCAGGTCCAGGCCTTGCGCAGGCGCGGGGTTGCCGCAGCCGCCCTACATTCCGGTGCCAATTCTGCCGAGCAGGAGTCTATCGACGAAAATCTGCGCGCCGGTCAGCTCCGCATCCTCTACTGCGCCCCCGAGCGGCTGCTGCAGGAGCGTACCCTGCGCATGCTGCGGGAGCTCAGCATTAGCCTCTTTGCCATTGACGAGGCCCATTGTGTGGCGCAATGGGGCCACCATTTTCGCCCGGAATACCGGCAACTCGGGCGACTGCGCAGTCTGTTTCCGGGGGTACCACGCATTGCCCTCACCGCCACTGCCGATCTGCACAGCCGCCAAGAAATCCAGGACTCCCTCGCCTTGGCCGACGCCAAGATCTTTGTGCAATCCTTTGATCGTCCCAACATCCGCTATCGGATGGAGCAAGGCAGCAATGGGAGGGAGGCACTCGCGGCATTTTTACAGCAGCAGCGCGGTGCCGGAATCGTGTATTGCCTATCGCGCCGCAAGGTCGAAGAAACGGCAAACTGGCTACAAACCCAAGGTTACTCCGCTCGGCCATACCACGCCGGCCTGGATGCGGAGGAGCGTAGCACCCACCAACGCGCCTTTCTCGCCGGCACCTGTCAGATCATGGTCGCTACCATCGCCTTTGGCATGGGCATCGACAAGGCCGATGTGCGTTTCGTTGCGCATCTCAACCTCCCCAAAAGTATCGAGGCCTACTACCAGGAAACCGGCCGTGCCGGGCGCGATGGCAAGCCTGCCGAGGCCTGGCTCCATTACGGACTGCAGGATCTTTTACTGCTGCGGCAGATGATTCAACAATCCGGGGCCAGCGCCGAGCAACAACGTGCCGAAGAGGTGCGCCTGCAGGCCATGCTTGATCTTACCGAAGAAATCGGCTGCCGGCGACAACGATTGCTGCGCTATTTTGGCGAGACCCTGGCTAAGCCCTGCGGCAATTGCGACAACTGTCTGCAACCCCCACCGCTCTGGGACGCCAGTGAGGCGGCGCAAATGGCGTTGTCGGCGGCTTACCGCAGCGGCCAGCGTTGGGGGGTACAGCATCTAATAGATATTCTCATTGGCCGCGACACCCCGCGAGTGCGCCAAGCGCAGCATCATCGTCTGGGGATTTTTGGCATTGGTCGGCAGCTTCCGCCGCGGGACTGGCAGCAAGTCTTTCGTCATCTTGTTGCCCGCGGTCACCTACAACCGCACCCCGAGGGTAGCGGACTCATTCTGCACCAAAGCAGTCGCCCCATTTTGCGTAAGGAGCAACGCGTCTGGCTGCGCGCCGCCGCTGCTGGCACTTGCTCCGTCCGCCCGAGACAGCGATCATGGAGCTAAGGAGGCAGTCATGACCCAGAGCTTTTCCGCAGCCGTAGAAGCATTTTTGCAGAAACTCGTGCAGCAAATCGAGGACTTGGCCCCCGAAATCGAGGCGGATCTCGTCGACAGCGTCCTCACCCTGCAGTTGCCCGACGGCAGCATGGTCATCCTCAACCGCCAGGAGGCCGTCTCACAAATCTGGCTGGCTTGCAGTGACGGCCCGGCGCGTTTCGATCGCGATCCCGAGGGGCCATGGCGCGATCCTCGCTCCGACGCCACCCTGCAGGAGCATCTCAGCGGAATACTGAGTCGGCGACTCGGTCGTCCCATCACGCTGGAGGACTGAGCATGGCCTACTGGCTCATGAAGACCGAACCCGAGGCTTTTTCCCTCGACGACCTCGAGCAGCGCGGCCAGGAGCCCTGGGATGGCATTCGCAACTATCAGGCACGAAACTTTCTACGCAGCATGCAAGTGGGTGACGGCGTGTTGTTCTATCATTCCCGGGTCCCGGTGCCCGGGGTAGTGGGGCTCGCGGAAGTGCGCAGTACCGCGTATCCAGACCCCACCCAATTTGATCCACAACACAAGTACTACGACCCCGCCTCGCGCCCCGAGGCACCGCGCTGGGATTTGGTAGATGTGGGCTTTCGCGCCCGTTTCGCGACGGTAATTTCCCTCGACGAGCTGCGCCAGATGCCGGAGTTTGCGAGCAGTCCACTGGTTCGCAAGGGTAATCGCTTGTCGATCTTACCGATCGACACGGCGCAGTGGAATGCGGTCATGGAGCGCGCCGACATTGTCTGAACCAATCCTCTACTTTCACTGGTCGGACCCGCAGGCTCTGCGCCTGCGGCTTTTGCTCGGTGCGAAAGAAGTTTCTTATCGCCAGCAACCCTGTCGCCTGCAAGACCTGGAAACCCCGTTTGATCTGGGTCAGGCGCGGCTGCCGGTTCTTTGCATTGGCGAGCAACGTTGGGCCGGCAATTTGGAGGATCTGCCAGCCCTCGATGCCACCCTTCCCGGCCCCGCCCTTGCCGTTGCTGCCGCCGAATGGCAAGCCTTCTGTGCGTGGCGGCAAGATCTCGATGCCCTCCTGCAACGCTTGATTGCACCGGTGCAGCCGGCTTTTGCCGAAATCGTCGATGATCCCGAAGACCTCCAGTATTTTCGGCAAGAGAAAGAGCGCCAATTTGACCAAAGCCTAGAGGCCCTGGCCAATGATCGCTACGGCGGCTACCAGCAACTCGCCCGCCGCGGACGCTTACTGGAGCTGGGCAAGCTTCTCGCCAAAAACCGTTTTTATGTCGGGACATTATCGCTGGTCGATATTGTACTTTGCGCCGATTTGCAGTTGCTGAGGCTCCTCGACGGGGTCACCTTACCCATCGACTTGCAATACTATTTTCAACGCATTGCCGAGAATTGTCGGGTTTCTTTACTCGACGGCATGCGCCCCAACTAACCGGAGGATGATGATGACCTATAGCGAACTGATCCAATTTTTGGAAAATCACCTGAGCTATTCCCTGCTCCACGGCAGCGATGTGGCCAGCGCCCTGCAGGCGGCAGAGTCTGGCACCAACAACGATGCTTTGGCCACTGAGGTATTGCTGGGTATCTATCGCAACAACCACTGCAGCGGGGCAGAGAGCGAAGTAAACCGCGCCGACAGTTTTTCGGGTCTGGCACCCCTGCGCTTGCGCAGCCAGGCAGACGATGCCGATGCCAACCTTTTCCGCCAAGTATTGCAGTTGTCTGAGAATCTCGACCGCGCTTTCGATGAGGAGAGCCTGCGACAAAAAAGAGGCGGCTAAACCAGCAGCGACTGGGCGCATTGCCGCGCCCAACTCAGGGATTTTTTCGGAAGAAATCCGTCATCATGCGTTGTAACGCATCGAGATCCTCGGAGTCGTATTGCACGTACGATTCCTTGAGCCGCAAATTTTCGATTCTTTGCTGAACGCTCGTCGTCGACTCGGCAATCGCATGCAGGGCAGCATATTTTTCCTGTGCCTGTTCCTGACAACGCTCAATATGAGAATTCATCATCTCCAAGCTTTCATCGAGCCAGATCAGCAGATCATTACGGGTGTCGAGCACAAAATTCCGCACTTGGTTGGCGAGTTTCAGGAAGGATTTTTTAACGACCATGCTCTGCGGATAGGCAGCAATTTCCAAGCGTTTGCCAAAGCGTTCGTAGTAATCGGAAAGGGCCAGCAGTTCGGCGCGACGGGGTAACAGCAGATAGGGGATAGTATCGAGCTTGGGCAAGGCATATTTTTGCTCGAGGCCACGATAAGACTGCATCATTTGTTCCGACAGCCGATTGGCGCGCAACAAGGCTTCGTCAAAACCCGCAATCGTGCCAACAAAAAACTGTGCAAAGCGTTCGTAAATGCCAAAGGTTGTCCATACCGCGAGAATTTCCGCTTTGGCTTTTTCGATCAAGGCCTCAAGCGTCGTTAAGGAAAGGCTTTCGAGAAGCTCACTCTTTGCTTTACTACGAAAATTTTGCTGCTGATCGAGGAAGTTTTTCCAATCGGCGCTGAGGTTATCCATGAGCAGACTCTGCCGCTCGAGCAGCTTGGGAACCTGCTCACCGGTCTGGGTTTCCAGACGCCGCATGCTATCGAGTTCGCTGCGCACGGAGAGCATCTGCTCTTCCAACACAAAGCGCTGATCCAGGAGAACGCGCTCCAGCAAGCGCTTGGTATTTTCTATCATTTCCCGTTTTTTAGCACGAACCAGAGCACTGCCAATCGCTTTCTCAAAGGCTTCGATGCCACTGCGCGCAACGCGCTCGGGATCGCCACGAATCCGCCCAATCAGCGCATCCCGGGCGGAAATCGCCAATACCCGATCGATGGGTATCTGCAAGCGCTCGGCGGTATTGCGCCTGGCCTCTTCGATCATTGCTGCCCGCTCTGCAGCACTCACACCCTCACCACCGAGCAAATCGCATTTATTGAGCAACACCAACTGCCGCTCGCGATTGTGTACCGTCAGCGAAAAATCCCAGATCTGTAAATCACTTTGGGTCAGACCGCTGTCGGCCGCCAGCACCAAGACCGAGGCATCGGACATGCGCAGGGCGTCTAATCCGAGATCGGCCTCACTGCCCAGGGAATTGAGTCCCGGCGTATCGATTACGACGAGACCATTGGGCAAAGCTGGGGCAGGCAAGCGCAGCATGGCATAGCGCCAGCGCGAAATCTTGACCTTGCCTTCGCCGCAAGAGGGGCAGTGCGATAGCTCTGGCCGCGTGCTATCGAGGGGCGGACACAAACCAAAACGACGCGCCTCGGCCAAGGGCACACAGAGGGTTTCCTGCACCCGCCGCAGCACTTTCTCGGTCAATTCGGCGTCTTGCAGAATGATGGGAAGACGATGCCAGTGCGTTTCGTCTTTTTTCAATTCCTGCACCGATTCGTGCAACGTACTCGCCTGCAGGGGGAGAAGGGAAAGAGAGGCCGGCACGCCAGCGCTGATCTCCACCGGACACATGGTGGTCTGACCAACACCGGAGGGAAGAAAGCGCCGTCCCTGATCGGCAAAAAGGACGGCATTGAGTAATTCCGATTTCCCCCGGGCAAACTCTCCGTACAGGGAAATACCGAACTGTTCGGCACGCATTTCCCGCGCCAGGATCTCCAAGCGCAACAAGCCCCCGCTGGGCAGCAGGTCGAGACGTTGGGAGAAGCCTGCCACCTGCTCGATTAGGTCGACGAGGCTCTGACGCCAGGCAGCAAAATCCTGGAAATCTGCAGTCAGATGGGATTCAAACACCTATGACCCTCATTGCCAGATTCTCCTTTGCTCTCGAGTCTGCCGCATAACCGGCATGCCGTCTATCCATGCCGAGAATGCAAAAACCAGGCAAAACCGACAAACAGAGCAATGGGCGCCAAGGTCGCCAGCGAGGGCGGAATACCACCAGCAACACTAATAAAACCAGACATTTGGGTGAGAAAATGGAAGGAGATACCAAGGGCCAAGCCTGCCGCAATCCAATAGTAGGCACCCCCAGCGCGAGGGTTACGAATGACCATGGGCACCACCAGCCAAATCATGACCAAGCCCACCCAGGGATAGGTGATGCGCTGCCAAAAAGCGAGGGCAAAGCGGTTCATCGCCAGCACCCCGCCCTGCAGATCGCGATCGTTGTGCCACAGAGATTGTAGGGTCATGGTCCGGGTGCGGTGGGCAAAACTACGCAGGGTCTGCGGACGCAAGGGCACCGTCCAAACCTGCTCGGCGGTATGAGAAATACTGATGGCAGTGGTGCCGAGGCGATACTCCTGCACATTCTGCAAAACCCAGTGACCGTTTCGGAACTCCGCCGATTGGGCATCGACCTGTTTTTCGATGCCAACCATGCCGGGATAAGGGGTGTAGATTTGTAGCTGACGCAGCTCAGTCCCACTGCTGCTCACCCCCTGGATGCGCAACAGCGTTGCCCCTTGGCGCAACCATAGACCGGCATCACCCATTTCCTGAAACGTATTGCCGCTGGAGTTCGCCCACAGCATTTCCGATTGCAAGGAACTGTAGGGAATGACCCACTGCGCGAGAACAAACATGATCAGCGCCCCTAGCAGGCCGACCAAAAACAGGGGTCTTTGCAACCGACCCAAGGACCAGCCTGCCATACGCAGCGCCGTGATCTCGGAATGACTATTGAGCATGCTGATCCAGATCAACGCACCGATCAGCAAGGCCAGAGGGATGATGGCGTATGCAGTTTCCGGCACCTGCAGGGAAACATAGCGCAGCAACAAGCCGGTATTCCAATGCCCGTGACCAGGGCCCGAGGCCTTGGCAATGAGTTGCGCAACAAAAACCGTGGATAGCAACACCACCAAAACTAGGCTGCTATAGAACAGCATTCCGCGAAACAACCAAGCATCGGCGCGTTTCATCGCCACGCTCCCCGCACCGGGAGGAGAGGAAGATCCGCCTGCCGACGGTAGAAGAGATAGAACGCCAGCGCTGCGAGAAGGAGCCAAGTCCAAAAGAGACCGGGAAAGGGGGCAACTTTTTCGGCGATGAGATTATCTTTCAGCGCCACCAAAAGATTATTGGCACCCAGCAACAGCAGAACTCCGGCCAAGAAGCCGCCGGCCCGACCAGGCCGGCGTGGCTCGGCGTAGGCCAAGGGAACTGCCAGGAGCACCACAATCGGCAGCAGTAACGGCCAGAAGAAGCGCCACTCGAGCTCTGCAACGGCATGGGCATGGGTCGTAGCATCCGTTACCCGCGTCAACAACCGTGACAATGGCAAGGCGTTCCAAGATTGTCCTGCGGCGGCGCCAGACGGTGGCGCCGCCAGATCGACACGATAGCG
>JAWNZB010000251.1:0-1339 GCA_038447835.1 Candidatus Igneacidithiobacillus chanchocoensis
CAGGGACAGGAGTTGATGCAAGCTCGCGGTCGTGCCGCCTTCGTGCCCTGCCGGGTCGCGCAGCAGAACCAGCGCTTTTTCCGCCGGGTCGTGTAGACGGGCCGCGAGTTTGGTTTGCCAGAGGGTGTTTTCGTTCATGGTGGTCATACTCCAACCCGTTTCAGTTTCCCCTTGAGCTCATCTTGCTTGGGCGCATCCAGAAACCCATGCACCTGCTGCCACACCCGTTCGATCGCGTTACGGTCAGGTGCGAAAGCAGGGGGCGGCAAATGGGGCATGTGGATGATCACGCCGACGAGCTTGCCGTCATCGGTTGGGCGGACTTTGAAGCGGAGCTGGTTGGGCAGGCGCGCGTTGTTACCCCAAGACCGAACGGAATGGTTAGTGATTGGGTAACTCACCCAGTGGCGCGGCTCAGGCTGGGGGGCGTCTTTCCCGGTGGTGAAGCGAAACTGTGTCCGCAGCCCGATCTTGACGATGGCAAGCGTCCTCATGAGCGCTTTCCAGTCCTCGTGGGGTGCGGTCTGCCAGATGAGCGCGCCTTTGTCGTCCTTGCCGATGGCGTGCGGCCAGTCCCGGTCTAGGCAATCCTTCCAGTTCCGCAGGGGCGGTGTTTGACCCTCACCCCAGCCCTCTCCCGGAGGGAGAGGGAGAAGATCGAACGAGCCCCAGCCGTTGCGGCTTCGGCCACCCAGTGTGCCGTAGCGATGAGCAAGCCACAGGGCGCGTTCGATGAGTGCGGCGGCTGTACTGGGATAGGCGAGGCCCAGGGTGGATTCTTCACCCGCTTGAATGGCTGCATTGGCTTTGAGGGCGGTGGCGTGCTTTCCATTGTCGAAGGTCAATGGGCCGTAACCGAGATACAGCGCACTGCCAACGGGAACCGGTTTCCCCTCGCGGTTCTTGACCTCGGGATGGGAGACGGTGCTGTCCGCAGGCCATTGGTTTTTTCGCAGCGCTCCCTCGTTCCACCGCTCCAACCGCAGACGCACACGGCTCTTGGAAAAATCATTCTCAAGCCAAGCATTGCCAAAGAGCTTGCCTTCATCTTGCCGCATCCGCTCGACATCGACGACAAAGTTTTGCTCGGCCGCATACGCCACCCGCCACCATTCGCGCAGCAGATGCTTGAAGGGCGGGGTCCGCCAGCGGGCGTTCTGCTCGGCGTCGCCCAAAAATGCGGGGGTAAGGAAGCGCACGGTATAGCGGGCGGTTTTCATGGCTGTGGCCTGGGGGTGTGGGCTTGCGGTCATGGGGGACACATTTTCTCCTCAGGTCTTGTGGGCGTCTCGGCTCGCAATCTTGCAGTCAGGTGTTGGTCAGCCGGCTGATGTGCGTG
>JAWNZB010000252.1:0-1333 GCA_038447835.1 Candidatus Igneacidithiobacillus chanchocoensis
TGCATGAGGTCTCCGACCTCGGCACATCGCAAACTCCAATTGTTGCCAGTGCCACCTCGACGACAGCAACCAGCTTAACTGTTTTTGGTGCTGGAGTTGCATCTGGCAGCATGGTTTTCAGCGTGCTCGCATTTGATGCCAAGCTGGCATCGTCAACGACCGCGGAAACAAACCCGTCCAAGTATCCCCAGCTGTGGGCTGAAAACAGTGGGGGTACATACCAGACAGGCGCGGCTGGCGCCTCACTGACCACACCAGCCGCTAGTGCGACCTGGTCTGGGCTAATCTATGGCGGCGCGGCTGGCGCTGTTGCAATCTGCGCTGGGTTCGCACCCTCACCGCTCAATCTTGGCACCGCTTCTGCCACCGGAAATTCATACGGCACTACGGCACTGGCATTTGGCATAGCGCTCACGGCTTCGGCTCTTGGTCTAAGCACCGGGTCTACTTTACTGTCTCAAAACCTGCCAATTGCCGTACAGGCAGTCGGGACGAGCGCAGCAAATGTCACGCTTGCGCAAAGCATGCCGCTGGCAGGCTTGGCGACCGGTGCATCCTCCGGCTCGGCTATCCTGACAATCCCGTCAGCGTCGGGCTTCGCGCTCACTGGCACAGCCACAGGAACATCGAGCGGCACGGCTGCTCTCGGGTTAGGTTCGCCGCTGTCTGGCGCTTCCACAGGGCTGTCTAGCGGCTCTGCGTCACTGGCTCAAGCAATGCCACTATCTGGCACTGCAATCGGGCGCAGCTTTGCTAATGGGGAGATCTCGCAAAGCGTGGCGCTGACCGGTCGGGCCACCGGGGCATCCTCTGGAATAACCACGCTCGGCGCGTGGCAGTCCATATCTGGCGCGGCTGTGGGTGCATCTAATGGAGTAGCTTCCCTTACGCAAAGCCTGGCGCTTGCCGGATTTGCCAGGAGCATCTCCTACGGCTCCGCTGTTCTGACAGTCCCGTCAGTGTCGGGTATGGCGTTTACAGGCACGGCAACGGGAATATCGAGTGGTTCGGCTTCCATCGGCCAAACAATGCCGATGCTTGGTTTTGCAAACGGAACAAGCTCGGGAGAGGTCAATCTCGCGCAGCGGTTGCCTTTGAGTGGCACGGCTACAGGACTCTCGTGGGGGTATGCATCATTTGCCCATGGCCTGTCTATCAGCGGCTTGGCTTACGGCCAATCGGGGGGAACGGCTGGAATCGGATATGGGCTCCCGTTTAGCGGCTCAGCAAATGGCACCAGCTCGGGCAGCGCGAGCTTGCAAACCCTGGTGCCGACCGGCTATCCATTCAATCCGCGCTTTTGCCTCGCCGCCCCGGCACGCAACTTCTACAT
>JAWNZB010000253.1:0-1331 GCA_038447835.1 Candidatus Igneacidithiobacillus chanchocoensis
CGGCGACGTATCAACGATCACAGCCGGGCGCGACTCGATTCTCACAGGCGGCATCTACTCGACGCTAACAGCCGGCGACGGAAGCGAGCTTCGCATCCGGTATTGGGATAACAACGCCGATCGCTACCGCACAAAGATCGGCTACGTCGGAGAGGACGGCATTAAACCTAACACTCCGTATAAGCTCGACGACAAGCATGAATTTGTCGAGGCAGTAGTCGAGGCAGCAATCGCTTAGAGATTTTCTGCGAAATAATTGAAAATATCACTTGACATTAGATACGCGCATTGCTAGTATTACTACATCAGCAGCGCATTGCTGCTGACCGCGCCCCGGGTTAGGGCTGGAGACAAAAAATGAACGCCTTCAAAAACTTCGAGATTGCTGTTGATGCTCTCTGCAATGGAGCTATCTGCAAAAATGTGCGCGCAGAAGTCGAAAAGATTGCGGCGCAAATTCGCGCTAAGGGCGCAGATTGGATAGCGGCTCGTGTGATCGAACTACATATTACTGATGCTGAAGTTTCTGAATACGCCGAGTTTCCCATCGAAGACAACTATCGGTTCTATCTTGAGCGCTGGCAGCTTGCGCTCATAAAATAAAATGACAAATCACCCAAACCGCAGTCGGAGCGATCCGGCGCGCAATCCATCTCCGGCAGATATCCGCGCAGCCCGCGAATCTGCCGGGCTCACTCAAACAGCAGCGGCGGCTCTCGTGCACACCACCTGCCGGGTGTGGCAGCAGTGGGAGGCCGGGGATCGTCGGATGCACCCCGCGATGTGGGAGCTTTACCGGATCAAGGCCTCGAAATTCAAAAAGCCAGCGGGGTAGGGGCCTGGTATTTTCAAAAAGCCAGCGGAGTAGGGCGCCTGCGTATTTTCAGGGCGACAGAGGCTTAAGCGGCTTTTCGATACTCGCCCCGTTGTATTGTGGGCGCCGGATTTCTCCCGGTGCCCTATATCAGCGAATATGCCTCAATTATACAGGTTTTTAATGTTTGTCAAGTAGTTGGCGTTCATCTCAACTTTTCTTGTGCGCGCTGATAGACCGCGACGGCCTCACGCATCATGCGCCTGGCATGCGCTACCAGATTCGGAGGCGGCATCGTCGGCCGCATCCTGTTCTGCCACTCGTCAAGATTCGCAGGCTGGAAGTCGGCTGCATCGCCGGCCGGGGACCGCGCGGCCCGGACGATCAGACCGCTGTCGTGGGTGGCCGTGCCTGCCGCCAGATCAACGATCCAGCGGCGATGCCAGTTGCGATGCTTGCCAGCCATTTTTCTGGCCCCTAGGGCCGCTGATTGCTTAAGCGCGCCAGATATTGTCGC
>JAWNZB010000012.1:0-36964 GCA_038447835.1 Candidatus Igneacidithiobacillus chanchocoensis
GCACTGCCACAAAAGCCATCGGTATACCAAAGGAAAAGGCCAGCCCGAGGAAGGCCTGGGGCAGATGGGTAAAGCGCTTGAAAAGCGGGTAGGCGGCACTGATAACTACGGCAATCAGGGCCAGAGAAAAGACCAAGCGGTTAAAAAATGGCAATAGGGCAGCGGCCAGCAGGCAGAGTACGACAAAAAGCACGAGTGCTTCGCGGGAACGGATCTGGCCGCTGGCGAGGGGGCGATGGCGGGTACGGGCAACTTGCCGATCGAAATCGCGATCGAAGTAGTCGTTGATGACGCAGCCTGCCGAGCGCATCAGCCAGGTGCCCAGGGTAAAGAGAAGAAACAAGGTCAAGGGCGGAATGCCGCCAGCCGCAATCCACAGGCCCCAGTAGGTTGGCCAGAGCAGTAGTAGGGTGCCGATGGGACGGCCGATGCGCATCAGGCCAGCATAGGCCTGCAAGCGTTGGCGCCAGCTTAGCTTCATCGTCCGCGCCCGCGCCAGTGGGGAAGATCGGGCAGAAGGTGCTCCTCGACCCAAACGCGGCAGGGGCCGCGTCGCAATACCGAGGAGCGGCGCCAGCGTCGGCTTTCGCCAAAGACCGGGTGAACCTGGATTTGGATTGGGCTACGGCGTAGGCGACGATGGCGAAAGAGGGTATTACCAATGGGTCGCCCTCCGTGACGGGTTAGGGGCAAGAGTCCCTGGCCGATGGCGCGTAGGGGGAAGCTAGAACGCGCCCAGATGGCCGGACGCTGGGTGTCCGGTCCGTGCAGCTCCACCTCTCGCCAGTAGACCCAGGCTCCGCGCCGCAGCCGTAGGGCTTTGCGTTCCTTTGTCTGGGCACGTCCGCGTCCGCAGGCGATGACCCGGGCGCGCGGCCACTCTGCTGCACCATAGGCGCGGCGCAGAGCGCTGGTAAAGGAGGCCGGCAGACGCAACCAGGGCCAAAGCGCAGCAGGGGCATGGAGGTGTCGGCGTGGTCGCATGAGGCGAAATGATCCGGCCTTTTGCCGGGGGGGTCAATCGGAGAACAGAAAGCGATCGACCCGGGCGGGGGGCAGATTGCGCCAGACGAAGCTGGCACGGTTGTGGCCAAAACGTGGGCTCAGACCGTGGCAGGAGCTTAGGGGATGGTAGGTGAATTGGATGAGGGCTGTACCCGGCTGGGCGCATTTGGGGAGTTCGGCAAGGATGCGTTCCACCACCTGCGGCGGGATGCTGCGCAAGGGCAGACTGGAAACGATGGCGCGGGCAGGCAAGCGGTCAGCAACTAAGCTCGCCAGTTCGGCCGCATCGCCGTGGATCACCTCTACCCCCGGAAATTGTGCGCGCAGGTGCTGGACCATATTGAGGGAACGTTCGACCAGGACGAGATCGGCCTTGGCGATACCGCCTTCGAGGAGAGCGCGAGTTACCGGGCCGAGGCCGGGCCCGAGCTCAATCACTGCTCCATCGCCGGCGGGTACCAGCCCTGCCATGCGGCGGGCGAGGAAAGGAGAGCTGGGGAAGAGGGCACCAATGCCGCGGGGGTCGCGAAGAAACTCGCGACTGAATTGCCAAAAACCGGTACGCCGTTGCATTTCTGTCATGAACCATCCTCGGTTGGGGGGCGCTTGCCCGCGCCGCTGCTTCTGGGATATTTTCAGACCAAGAGTAGCAGGTAGAAGGAAAGAACGGCAGGATTGCTATACTACTATCAGTAGAAACCTTTTGCGGCCAATATTTACCGGAGTTGCCACCATGCCCGACAGTGTTGCCAGTTCTCCGCGTTTCGTTAGCAATCTAACCAAAAATAGTCTGGCCTTGGTGTTGGCCGGTGGGCGCGGCAGTCGTCTAGGCCCCCTCACCGACTGGCGGGCCAAACCTGCGGTCCCTTTCGGTGGTAAGTTCCGCATCATCGACTTCTGTCTTTCCAATTGCATCAACTCTGGGATTCGTCGGGTGGGGGTGCTGACCCAATACAAGGCCCACAGCCTCATTCGCCATCTGCAGCTTGGCTGGGGTTTTCTGCGCGGTGAATTCAGCGAATTCATCGAACTCCTCCCCGCCCAGCAGCGCATGAATACCGGCTGGTATAAGGGTACTGCCGATGCCATCTTCCAGAATATCGATATACTGCGCGCCCATCGCCCACGCTATGTGATCGTTTTGGCCGGCGACCATATCTACCGTATGGACTATGGGCAGATGCTTGCCGAACATGTGCAGACGCAGGCCGACATGAGTGTTGCCTGTATTGAGGTTCCCCTCGCCGAGGCGCGCGCCTTTGGGGTAATGACCGTCAATCACGAGGATCGGGTCATCGGCTTTACCGAAAAGCCAGCTGATCCGAGCCCTTTACCGGGACATCCGGAAAAGGCACTGGCGAGCATGGGCATCTATGTTTTCAATACCGATTTTCTCTACGAACAACTGATTCGCGATGCTGACGATCGGCAATCCAGTCATGATTTTGGCAGTGACCTGATCCCCTACATGGTCTCGCGCTATCGGGTCATGGCGCATCGCTTTCGGCATAGTTGCGTAACCAGCGGCATGGGTGGCTCCGACAGTCACCGCTGTTATTGGCGCGATGTCGGCACCATCGATGCGTATTGGGCGGCGAACATTGATCTCGTGCACGTTACCCCCGACCTCGACGTCTACGACAGCCGCTGGCCCATCTGGACCTATCAGGAGCAGTTGCCTCCGGCCAAGTTTGTTTTTGATGACGACGGTCGGCGCGGCATGGCCCTCGACAGTATTGTCTCTGGGGGTTGTATCATCAGTGGAGCAACGGTACGACGCTCCCTGCTTTTCTCCAACGTTCGCGTCAATGACGGTCATACGTTGATTGAAGATTCCGTGATCCTGCCCAATGTGCGCCTGGGCGAGGGTACCCGTCTGCGCAAGGTGGTGGTGGATAAGGGCGCGATCATTCCGGCGGGCTTGGTGGTGGGCGAGGACCCCGAAGAAGACGCCCGGCGTTTTTACCGTACCCCCAACGGCGTCACATTGATTACGCCGGAGTCTTTGGGCCAGCAGCTTCACTTTGTGCGCTGATGCCATGACGCCCGCTCGTTCTCTGCACATCGTATTTTGTTGGCACATGCACCAGCCAGATTATCGGGGTGGGAAGGGTACTTATCGCTTTCCCTGGACCTATTTGCACGCCTGCAAGGATTACACCGACATGGTCGCGCACCTGGAGGCCAACCCCCAGGCGCGGGCAGTGTTCAATTTCGTCCCGGTGCTGCTCGAGCAGCTCGACGATTACGCCGAGCAGTTTCGTACAGGTACCTTTCGCGATCCCCTATTGCAGGCACTGGCTGCTTCCGATCTGAAAACCCTCGATAGCGCACAACGGCACGCTCTGCTCGAACAGTGTTTTCGCCTCGATCCCGAGCACATGCTCAATCCCTTCCCTGCCTACCGCCGGTTACAGGAATTGTGGAAGTTCATCCGTCAGGATGCGGCGGAGATGAGCGATTACCTGTCGGTGAAATACCTTGCGGATCTGCTCGTCTGGTATCACCTTGCCTGGACCGGCGAAACCCTGCGCCGGCAGAGTCCTCTCTTGCAGCGGCTGCTGGCCAAGGGCAACGGCTTCGACTATGCCGATCGCAAGGCCCTGCTCGACTATCTGGGTGCGACAATCCAGGGGCTCCTGCCGCGCTATCGTGCCCTTGCCGAGGCCGGGCAGATCGAGCTCTCTAGTACGCCCTACCAGCATCCCATTGCGCCGCTGCTCCTCGATTTTGCGAGCGCCCACGACGGCCTCCCGGATGCGCCTCTACCAGCTTCTCCGGCATACCCGGGCGGCGCGGAGCGGGTGCAGTGGCAGCTGCAGAGTGCGCTGGCCAGTCATCGCGAGCATTTCGGCCGGGAGGCGGCCGGGATCTGGCCCGCCGAGGGGGGTATTTCGGCAGCCTTTGCCCAGCTCCTCGACGCCGAAGGGCTGAGTTGGGCCGCTTCGGGAGAGGGAGTGCTCGGGCGCAGTTTGGCCCATTCCTACCCCGAAACCGGTGCGGCAGGGGGGCGTGCTGAGTATCTGTATCGTCCCTATCGCCTCTTGGGCACCCAGCTGCAGCTTTTTTTTCGGGATGATGCCCTCTCCGATCGCATCGGCTTCGACTATAAGACTTGGTCCGGTCACGATGCGGCAACGGATTTTTTGCAACGCCTGGAGGCGATCTGGCGGGACACCCAGGATCAGCCGGCGCCGGTGATCAGCATCATCCTCGATGGCGAGAATGCCTGGGAGTACTATCCGTACAACGGCTACTACTTTTTGAGCGAGATCTACCGTCTACTCAGCAATCATCCGCATCTACAGCTCTGTACCTTTGGCGATTTCGTGCGTGAGCACGGGGATGCCGCACAAGAAATCCCAGTGCTTGCTGCCGGTAGTTGGGTCTATGGTAATTTCAGCACCTGGATTGGCGACCCGGCCAAAAACCGGGCCTGGGACCTGCTCTGTCACGCCAAGGCGGCGGTGGATGCCAAGATTGCCAGCTTTGCGCCGGCGCGGCAGGAAGAAATTCGTCAGCAATTAGCGCGCTGTGAGGGCTCCGATTGGTTCTGGTGGTTTGGCGATTACAATCCTGGAGAAGCGGTGCGAGATTTCGACTCCCTCTATCGCGATCATCTGCGGCATCTCTATGCGCTTCTGGAGCTGCCCACCCCAGCCGAACTTGAAGAAGCCATCAGTCAAGGCGGCGGCAGCGCCGAGGCGGGTGGTACCATGCGACGCGGTCAAGCCGAAGGAAACTGAGCCATGCCCCTGCCCCTCCTCTTTGGTGTCCATGCCCATCAACCCATCGGCAATTTTCCGTCGGTGGTGGATGACGCCGTCGAGCGTTGCTATCACCCCTTTTTAGAGGTGCTCGACCGCTATCCCGACTTTGTCTTTGCTTTTCACAGCAGCGGTTGGCTGCTTGCCTACATTGCCGAGCACCATCCGCAAACCCTCGCCCTGCTGCGCGGCATGGTCGCCCGCGGCCAGGTGGAACTGGTGGGCGCTGGGGATACGGAGCCGGTGCTGGCGGCTATACCGCACATCGATCGTCTCGAGCAGTTACAGGCCATGACGGCGCGTCTGCAGACAGATTTCGGGCAAAGCCCCGAGGGGGCGTGGCTCACCGAGCGGGTCTGGGATCCTTCGGTGGTTCCAGCATTGGTCGATGCGGGCATCCGCTATGTGGTGGTGGACGACTACCATTTTCTCTGCGCCGGTCTCGAGCGAGGAGATCTCGGCAGCTTTTATCGCACGGAGGAAAATGGTCAGGCCATCGACGTTTTCCCCATCTCCGAGGCCCTGCGCTACCGCCTGCCGTTTTCGGAAGTGGCCGAGGCCATCGCCTTTTTGCAGCAACAGGGCGAGGAGCAGCCTGGGAGTGCAGCAATTTATTTTGACGACATCGAAAAATTCGGGCTGTGGCCGGAAACCTATGACTGGGTCTACAGCCGCGGGTGGCTCGCGCAATTCATCGAGGCGGTACTCGCCTCCGACCGTATCCAGCCCCGCCACTTTGCTGCCTACCGCCGCGAGTCTCGCCCGCGCGGCATGATCTACCTACCAACGGTGTCGTACAGCGAGATGAATGCCTGGACCCTGAGCCCCAATGTGGCGCGGGAATACGCCCAGTTACTCGTCCAAGAGCGTGATGCTGGTCGCCTAGAGGCACGTAAGGCCCTGATTCGCGGTGGGATCTGGAAGGGCTTCCTGCATCGCTATCCCGAGGCCAACTGGATGCACAAGCGCATGTTGCAGCTCTCGGCGCGTTTCCATGCCTTGCCCAAGCGGCAGCAAAGCGCAGAGTTACGTGCCGACCTGCATGCCGCCCAAGCCAACGATGCCTACTGGCATGGCCTTTTTGGTGGCATTTATCTGCCGCATCTGCGCCGCGCCGTGCATCACCACCTCACCCGTCTCGAGGCGGGACTCGATGCCCTACGCAAGCGTCCGGCCCTGTATTGGGACGATGTCGATCTCGATGGGCGGGAGGAGTGTTTTTATCACGGCGCTGCCATGCAAGTGGTATTGCATCTTCCCTATGCGAGCATTCAGGAGTGGAATCACTACCCCACCGAACATGATCTTGCCGACACCCTGGCGCGGCGAGACGAGGCCTACTACGACAAGATTCGTCAGGGCGAGACGGCGGCTTCTGGCGAGCACGGTAGCGGCATAGCCTCGGCCCACGATCGGGTGAGCTTCAAGACTGCGATCCACAGTGACGACCTGGTTTTCGATGCCTACCCCTGTCAGAGCTTCCTCGACACTCTCGATGGCCAGCCGCCCCTGCACTACGAGCCGGTCGCCGCGGCCAAGACCCCGCACTTCCGCAGCCAGGCCCAAGACTGGCAAATCGACAAGGTCTATGTGCTCGAGGGCGAGGAGCTTTCGGTGTATTACTCGGGGGAGCGCAGCGCTGTTGGCGCCGAATCGACCTTGCAAACGCGACTGTATCTTGCCATGCCGAGCTGCGACGGCCCGGCAGGTTGCCTTTCGGTGGATGGCGAAGTGGTGGGCGGCTTTGCCGAGGAGCGTGGCGGCGAGGCGCGGGAATTCCGCCTTACGGATGCCGTTCTTGGCGGCAGTGTGGAAATCAGCCTCGATGGGCGCACGGCCTGGCGGGCCTGGCCGCACCAGACCGTCTCCCAATCCGAGGCCGGCTTCGAAAAGATCATGCAGGCCTGGGTCTTGGAGTTGCGCTGGCCCTTGGCTGGCGATAGCTTCGCCGAGTCGGTGAAGGTGCGGGTACGGCGCGCATGAACAGCGGCTACCTGGGCATCGATGTTGGCGGTACCAACCTGCGCTTTGGGGTCTATGTGGGGGATCGGTGCGTCGTTGGCTACCGCACCGAAGTGAATCTGGCGGAGCGTTGCGCCCAGGCGGCGAACCCGGAAGCGGCCCAGCAACTGGTATTGGACGCTCTTGCTGGCGGCTTTCATCGCCTGCGCGAGCAATGCCCACAGTTGGCGGGAGTCGGGGTGGCTTTTCCTGGCTTCATTACCGCCGATGGCATCCTGCATCAATCCCCAAATTTGCCGCAATTGCAGGATTTTGCTCTGGAAGCCGCTCTCGCCGAGAATCTCCAGGTGCCAGCGGTGTTGGAAAATGACGCCAATGCCGCTGCCTATGGGGAGTTCCGTAGCTGCCAGCAGGATCATCCCGAGCTGCAGTCGCTCCTCTATGTGGGGTTAGGCACCGGCGTTGGCGGGGGCTGGGTGCATGCGGGGCGACCGTGGCGGGGAGAACACGGCACGGCCATGGAAATCGGTCACCTCATCGTCGTTCCCGGTGGGCGCCGCTGTGGCTGCGGCAATCAGGGCTGCTTGGAGCAATATGCCTCGGTGCAGGGGTTAGTCTCCAGCTATCTCGAATATAGTGGCATGCATGCCGACCCGCTGATCATTGCCCAACTGGCTCGCGACGGGAACTCCGAGGCGCAGCGGGCCTTTCGGACGCTGGCGGAATTCCTCGGTGCCGCCCTCGCGCACGCGGTCAAACTCCTCGACTGTGGACAGATTCGCGTTGGTGGCGGTTTGAGCGGCGCCTGGGACTGTTTTGGCGATGAACTCGTGCAGCAGTTTCGTGCCAACCTGATTCCGGTCCTGCGCGAGGCGGTAGAAATTGGACCGGGTAATCACGACGACGATGCCGGGATGCGCGGTGCCGCCCTCCTCGCGCAGGAGTTGCTCTCGTCTTGCTGCGGGTAGGGGTATTCGACTCCGGTTTGGGCGGGCTCAGCACTTGGCTGGCCTGCGCACGCTTGCTGCCGGAGGCGGAGTATTTTTTCTTTGCCGACACCGCCCACGCCCCCTACGGCGACCGCAGTGCCGACGAAGTCCACCAGCTCACCGAGGCTGCTTACCAGCATTTTTCCGCGTTGGGCGTCGATGCCTTGGTCATTGCCTGCAATACCGCGACCAGTGCCGCCGTGGCGCCTTTGCGTCAGCAGGCAGCGATGCCGGTAATTGGCATCGAGCCGGCCATCAAGCAGGCCTTGGCCGCCAGCCCCGGCGAGGTCCTGCTCCTTGCCACGGAACTCACGGTGCGCGGCGAGAAGCTCGCACGGCTGCGGCGGGAATGGGATACGGAGCAGCGGGTGCGGCCCCTGGCTTGCTCAGGGCTGATGGAGATCGTCGAGAGCCAAGCGGCGGACTGGCGTCAGCAGGCCGCCGCATACTGGCAGCATCACGTTGCGCCCGGCTTGGGAGCAAGTCAGGCCATTGTTTTGGGTTGCACCCATTATTGCTGGTTGCGGGACGAGATCCGCACCTGGTCTGGCGGCTTGCCGATCTTTGACGGCAACGATGGTGTGGCGCGGCAGCTCTACCGTCTGCTCCACAGGCAGGAGCCGGGCAGTCCCGGGGTATTGCCCGGGGAGTTGGTGCTACGCCTCAGGGCCTCGGCTGCGGCAACGGAAAAGCGCGCCGCCGCCCGGCAATTACTCCGGGGCAGCGGCGCCGAGGTAGAAGTCCTGCCCTACTAGTTGAGGGAGATACCGTCCTTGCCGAGGCTGACGCCGTATTTCTTGGCTTGCGCCTCGCCCTGGGCGTAGGAAAGATTGGCAAGCTCTTCGGCATTCTTGGCCTTGCTCACCGCCTCATCATATTTGCCTGCTTTTTCGGCTGCCTCCGCTTCTTGCAAGAGCTTGGGGGTGGCCAACCACTGATACTGGATACTCGCGGCCTTGGCCATGGCCGCCTTGGCGGCGCCAATGGCCTGTTGTGCTTCGCTGGCGTTGGCGGCAAAGGCGGCGCTGCTGCAGAGAAGGGCCGCGCAGGCAAGACCGCTGATGAGCAATGGCTTCATGAATTCCTCCTTTCTTTCGATGGATCCCACGAACGCAGACAAGCAAAAAATGTTCCCTGTCAGATTCCGCGAGTTGGCTCTGGGTTTTGCCCCAAAAGGAACCATGGGCAGCCAACTGAGGGTCCGAAAGAGCCAGTCAGACTCGTCCGAGGAGAAGGAAAAGGGCATGGATGGAGAGTCCGAGGAGCAGGCCCACCAGGGTGCCGTTGATACGGATGTACTGTAGGTCGCTACCGATTCCCTCCTCGAGAACGCGGATCATGTCGGCGAGGGGCCAGGCGCGGATGGTTTCCTCGATGTGATGGGTGAAGCGTGCCTGCAGGCTGGGGAAAAGACGTCGCACGCTATCTTCCAGGTAGCCGTCGATGGCGGCGCGCAGGGCCGGCTGCTTGGCGAGTAGCGTTCCAAACCAGGCCGCACCGCGCAGGAGGAGTTGCCGACTGCGGGAGTCTACTGCTTGCAAGTCTGCCAGCAACCAGCGCTGCAGGTCGCCGACCACGCGATACACGTAGTCGCGCGCTGCTGGATGGGCAAGCAGTTCCTCTTGCCAGTTGCGGATACGCGCCTGCAGGGCGGGATCCTGCTGCAGTCGCTCCAAGCTCTCGTGTAGCCAGCGATCGAAGGCTTGGCGTTTGGGATGCTCGGGGTTTTGGTGAATCTCGCTCAAGCTTTCCTGGGCCGCGCGCACCAGGTTGCGAGCCAGATTGCGACTAAACTGCGCCGGGTCGATGACTACTCCCAACCAGGAAAAGAGGGTGGGGTAGGCCCGTTGCAGGAGTTTTTCGATTTGCAGGGCCAATTCTTCCTGCACGCTCTCCTGCTGCAGCCAGCCATCGAGCCGCGCAATGGCATCGCTGAGCAGGGCCTGATGGCGTCCGTCTTCGGTAAGAAGTTGCAGGAGCTGGGCGCTCCAATGGGAGAGATCGAGGCTGCGCAATTGGGCCGCCAAGCTGGCGCCGAGGGCCTGTCGTAGGGGCTCGAGTTGCGCCAACTGCAAGGCCCGGTAGAGCAATTGCTGGAGCTGCTCGGCAAGGATGGCACGATTGCGCGGCCGGCGCAGCCAGGCGCCAAGCCCGCGGGCAAAGGAAGCGCGCTGAATAAGACGCAGGATGGCCTCTTCTTGCAAAAAATGGGTGCGGATGAACTCCGCCAGCCGCTGTGCCAAGCGATCGCGGCGGCGGGGGAGGATGGCGGTGTGGGGAAAAGGGATGCCAAGAGGATGGCGAAACAGGGCAACAACGGCAAACCAATCGGCGAGAGCGCCGACCATGGCCGCCTCGCTACCGGCGAGTAGCCAAGCATAGGGTCCGCGCCCGCGCTGTAGGGCGGCCCAGAGGAAGAGGGCGAAAGCAAAGAGCAGAAGGGCCAGGGCCAGACGTCGATTCTGGCGTAAGCGGGTGGAGGCAGACTGGGTCATGGGGCAAGCATAGCATTGCCACGGCTTGCCGGGGCACTGTCCTTTCTGTCATTGTGCCCAGGCAGAAAGCGTTGGAGGCGGGAATGGAGAGGGAATTGCGTCTAGAGGCCGATTTTGCCGCGGAACTCGAGGGCTTATACGCGCCCTGGCAGACGGCACCGATACCCAACCCCCAGATCTGTCTGTTGAACGAGGGCTTGGCGATCGAATTGGGTCTGCCGGTCGCGCAGCTGCGCACCGAAGGCGCGGCACTGCTCAGCGGGCAACGTCCGATTCCCGGCAGTCGTCCCCTTGCGCAGGCCTATGCCGGTCACCAATTTGGCGTCTTCAACCCGCAGCTGGGGGATGGGCGCGCCTTGCTCTTGGGAGAATGGCGCGATCCCCAGGGGCGGCTTTGGGATCTGCATCTCAAAGGCTCGGGGCGCACGCCGTTTTCGCGCGGGGGCGACGGCAAGGCTGCCCTTGGGCCGATGTTGCGCGAATATGTTCTCGGCGAGGCCATGCATGCCCTGGGTATTCCCAGCACCCGTGCCTTGGCGGTGTTGCGCACCGGCGAGGCAGTGCAGCGCGAGCGTCCGCTGCCGGGGGCGATGTTGGCGCGGGTGGCGGCCAGTCATCTGCGCGTTGGCACCTTTCAGTATGTGGCGATCCGCGAAGATCAGGCGCTCCTGCGGCGTCTCTGCGACTACGCCATCGCCCGTCATTACCCGCAACTGCAGGCGGAAGTCGGCGGCACTCGCTATTTGGCCTTCCTTACCGCAGTCATGGAACGGCAAGCGCGGCTCATTGCCCAGTGGATGGGGGTGGGCTTCATTCATGGGGTGATGAACACCGACAACATGAGCATTGCCGGAGAGACCATCGATTACGGCCCCTGCGCCTTTCTCGATGCCTACGACCCGGCCACGGTGTTCAGCTCCATCGATCAGAATGGTCGCTATGCCTATGGTGAGCAGCCGCGCATCGGGCAGTGGAATCTGGTGCGCTTGGCCGAGTGCCTGGTGCCTTTGGTGGATGAGGACGTCGACCACGCCATTGCCCAGCTCACGGAAGTGCTGCAGCGCTTTCCGGCACTCTACCAGCGGGCCTGGCGGGAGATTTTTGCCGCAAAGTTAGGAGTGCTGGCGGTTAGCGAGGCGGACGATGCCCTCTTGGAAGATTTTCTCCAGCTCCTTACTGACGAGCATCAGGATTTTACCCTGTCGTTCCGCGCCCTGGCGGCAGATCTGCAGGTCATGCCAGCGGCGGAGCGGGAGCGCCTGGGAATCCCCGCCAGCCCGGCAAGCTGGCAGCCGTGGCGGGAGCGTTGGTTGCAGCGCCTGGGCACGGAGCGTCCGCGGCCGGCGATTGGCGCGGCCATGGATCGCCTCAACCCCATCTACATCCCCCGCAATCATCAAGTAGAAATTGCCCTGGCCGCCGCCAGCGAGGCCGACGACTGGCGCCCACTGCATAATCTCCTGAAAGTGCTCGCTAATCCCTACAGCGCCCGCCCGGAGTATCTGCCCTACAGCGAGCCCATGCCCGGCGGCTTCGGCCCCTACCGCACCTTTTGCGGGACCTGAGCGGGACTCTGCTTTTGAAGCAGAAACGCCGTTAATAATACAAGTGGTTGCATACATCTCCTTGCCAGCCCTGGGAGTGCCTCGTATGATGACGATCTGAAAGGGAGTCTTGGAAGCGAACTTGCAGCATCTCTTCATCAAAACCTTTGGCTGCCAAATGAACGAGTACGACTCGGAGCGTATGGCCGAGCTGCTGCACACCAGTCATGGCCTGACCTTGGTCGATGATCCCGAGGCGGCGGATCTTCTCATCCTCAATACCTGCTCGATCCGCGAAAAGGCGGAAGACAAGGTCTACACCCAGCTTGGCTTTTGGCGCCCCCTGAAAGAGCGCAATCCGCAGCCGCTGATTGCGGTGGGTGGTTGTGTGGCGAGCCAGGAAGGCGAACGCCTGCGGCGGCGTGCGCCCTTTGTCGACATCGTTTTTGGACCGCAGACCTTGCATCGCTTGCCAGACCTCATCGATGCCCGTCTTGCCGAGGCGCAGCCGCAGGTCGATCTCAGTTTTCCGGAGTTGGAAAAGTTCGACCGTCTGCCCGAGCGTCCCGGGCGGCAGGGCGCGTCGGCCTTCGTGACCATCCAGGAGGGCTGCGACAAGTTCTGCACTTTTTGCGTCGTGCCCCATACCCGGGGCCGCGAGTACAGTCGGCCGCTGCCGGAGATCATGCGCGAGGTGCGGCAGCTCCTGGAGCAGGGGGTGGCGGAAATCACCCTGCTCGGGCAGAACGTCAATGCGTATCGCGCGCCATCGGGCTTGATTGGCGATGCCGATCTTGCCGACCTGCTGCGGCGTTTGGCCGCCCTGCCGGGGCTGCGCCGCCTGCGTTACACCACTTCGCACCCCAATAATCTCGACGAGCGCCTCATTGCTGCCCATCGCGACCTTGCGGCGTTGGCGCCGCACTTGCACCTGCCGGTGCAGAGCGGTTCCGATCGCATTCTGCGGCGCATGCATCGCAAGCACAGCATCTCCGCTTACCTCGAAAAGGTTGCTGCCCTGCAGGAGGCGCGGCCGGGTATTCGTCTGTCTTCTGACTTCATCGTGGGTTTTCCCGGCGAGACGGATGCCGATTTCCAGGCGACCATGGATCTCATCGAGAAAGTACGTTTCGACCAGTCTTTTTCTTTCAAGTACAGCCAGCGGCCCAATACCCCGGCCCTCAAGCTCAAGGACGAAGTTCCCGAAGCGGTCAAGGACGAGCGCCTGCACATTCTGCAGACGCGGATCAACCAGCTTGCCCAGGACTACAGCCGGGCCTTGGTAGGCAGCGTGCAGGAAGTGCTGGTTACCGGTCCGTCGCGGCGCAGCGCCGAGGAGTGGACGGGCAAAACCGGTTGTAATCGCTCGGTCAATTTTGCCGGGCCTGCGGGCCTCGTTGGCCAGATGGTGGCGGTGGAAATCACCGAGGCCCTTCCCAATAGCCTGCGCGGGCGCTTGGCGGCCGTGCGCGCCACGGGCTGAGGCCGGCCGTGCCTGAGTCGGCGCCGCCAGATTCGCCAACGGAGCATCGGGAGTTTGTTGCTACCGGGGCGACGAGCAGCGAATTAGCAGCACTGGCCGGCGAACTCGACATCCACCTGAAACAAATCGAGCGCGGTCTGGGGGTGGTGATCTCGCCACGCGGCGAGCGCTTTCATTTGAGTGGTGGGGAGAGCGAGGTGACCGCGGCCGTCGAGGTGCTGCGCAAGCTCTACACGCAGCTACGCCAGGGGCGGTCGGTGAGCCAACAATGGGTGCACCACTGCATTCAGGCGGAGCGCTTGGAGTCGGAAAGCGATCTCGATGCCACGCAAATTGCCGGTATCCTCACCCGCAAGGGCTGGATTCACGGGCGTGGGCCACGGCAGCGGCGCTACCTCCAGGCCATCCGTGCCCATGATCTCACCTTTGGTATTGGGCCGGCGGGCACGGGTAAGACCTATCTCGCCGTGGCTGCCGCCGTCGAACAGCTCGATAAACAACAAGTGCAGCGCCTAGTCTTGGTGCGTCCGGCGGTAGAGGCCGGGGAGCGCCTGGGCTTTTTGCCGGGTAGTCTGGCCGACAAGGTCGATCCCTATCTGCGCCCCCTCTACGACGCCCTCTACGAGATGCTCGGTTTTGAGAAGGTCGCCAAACTGATGGAACGGCAGATCATCGAAGTGGCCCCCTTGGCCTATATGCGCGGGCGCACCCTCAACGAGTCTTTCATCATCCTCGACGAGGCGCAGAACACCACACCAGAGCAGATGAAGATGTTCCTTACCCGTATGGGATTTGGCGCCAAGGTAGTGGTAACCGGTGATGTGACCCAGGTGGATCTGCCCCGCGGTCATCCCTCGGGCCTGGTGCAGGCCATCGACATCCTCGCCAACGTCGAGGGCGTCTCGATGAATTTTTTCCAGAGTGCCGATGTGATTCGCCACCCCTTGGTCGGGCGCATCGTCCAGGCCTACGATCGCGGCACCGGGCAGTCATGAACGGGCCACGTTTTTATCTCTATTGGCAGTGCAGCCCCGCCCTCGACGCCGCCGAGCAGGCAACGATTCCTTCCCGGCGCTTGCTGCGCGCCGCCCTCGCCGTGGTCCTGGCGGAGTATCCGAGTGTCGATGGGAGTCTCGAAATCTCCTTGCAATTTCTGAGCAGTAGCGAAATGGCGGCGGTCAATGGGGAATTTCGCGGTCGCCCCCAGCCCACCAACTGTCTCTCTTTCCCGGCGCCGGCCCAACTCTGGCCGGGGCGTCGTCGTCCCTTGGGCGATATCCTCCTCTGCCCACCGCAAATCCAGGCGGAGGCACAGGCGCAGGGTAAGACGCTGCGCGATCACTACCGGCACCTGCTGATCCACAGTGCCCTGCACCTTCTCGGTCACGACCACGAGGAAGAGGGCGAGGCCCTGATCATGGAGGCCTTGGAAACCCGTTTACTGGCCCAATTGGGTGTGGCCGACCCGTATCGAACCCAGAGCGATGAGTGAAGACCGAAGTAGCGAGCGTTCCCGCAGTTGGTGGGAGCGCTTTACCCAGTCCTTGCGCGGTAATGTCGACGATCAGGAAAGCCTACTCGAGCTGATTCGCGAGGCAAGCGAGCGCGAGGTCATCGACGCCGAGGCGGCGCGCATGATCGACGGCATCTTTCGCATCGGTGACCTGACGGTGCGCGATGTGATGATCCCGCGGGCGCAGATGGAAGTCGTAGAGATCGACAGCCCCCTGCCGGAGATCATCAACCGGGTGGTGGAGCAGGGGCACTCGCGTTTTCCCGTGGTTGGGGAGGACCGCGACGACGTTCAGGGCATCCTGCTTGCCAAGGATCTGCTGCGCGCCTGCCGCCAAGGCGCCACCGTTCCCGAGCTGCGGGAGCTGCTGCGGCCGGCAACCTATATTCCTGAGAGCAAGCACCTCGATCATCTCCTCTATGAATTCCGTACGGGTCGTCATCACATGGCCTTGGTGGTGGACGAATATGGTGGCGTGGCCGGTTTGGTCACTATCGAGGATGTGCTCGAGATCATCGTTGGCGAGATCGAGGATGAATATGACATCGATGAAGATGTCATGATCATCCCCCGCGAAGATGGCGACTATTTGGTCAATGCCCTGATTCCGCTGGAAGACTTCAATGCCGCTTTTGCGGTGCACTTGGAAGATGAGGACGCCGATACCCTCGGTGGCTGGGTGAGCCGGCAACTCGGCCATGTGCCGCGGGTGGGCGAAAAGCTCTCGGTGCAGGGCCTACATCTGGAGGTGTTGCGCGCCGATCGGCGGCGGGTACAGACCTTTCGCCTCTCCTCACCCAGCCCCGCCTCGGGGGTGATGGCAGTGGAACGCGATCCCCAGGCAGGGCTCTAAGCCCCATGACTTTTGCTCCCGCCCGCGCCTGGCCTGCCCTCCTCGTTCTCCTGATGGGGGCGCTTTGGCCCCTCGCCTTTGCGCCTTTCCAACAGTCGTGGTTGGCCTTTATGGTGCTTGGGCTGCTGTTTTTTCTCGTGCAGCGCAGCAGTTCCCCCCGTCGCGCGGCGGGCTTGGGCTTTCTGTTTGGTTTTGCCGCCTTTTGCTCCGGCGTCTACTGGCTCGCCATCACCCTGCACAATTTCGCGCACATGGATTGGGTCTTGGCCGCCGCCGCCGTCGCCCTCCTTGCCGCCTATTGTGCCCTCTATCCGGCCTTGGCAATGGGCTTGGCGCGCCGCTTTGCGCCCGCAGCCCGCTGGTGGCTGCTACCGGTGTTCTGGGTCCTGGCCGAGTACCTACGGGCAAGAATTGCTACGGGCTTTCCTTGGCTTGCGGTCGGCTATACCCAGACGGGAGGGTTCTTGGCGGGCTATGCCCCTTGGTTGGGACAATACGGCGTGGGCTTGGCGACGGCCGGGGTGGCTAGCCTCGGCGCTTGGGCGGTGAGCCGCCGTCGCGAGGCCGCCGTTTGGTCGATGGCGATCTCCGGCATTCTGTTGATCTTTGCCATCGCCCTCTTTGCCGCTACCCAGCGCTTTACCCAGCCCGTTGGCGCCCCCCTGCAGGTGCGCCTATTGCAAGGAAATGTCCCGATCTCCGAAAAATGGAATGCCGACCGCATCAATGCGATCCTCGACCGCTACGTGCGCCTGATCATTGCCAGTCCGCCGGGCACCCAACTCATCGTCTTGCCAGAAACCGCCTTCCCCCTCTTCCAGACGCAGATTCCCTTGCTGATCCACCAGCTGCAGGAGTGGTCGGCCAAGGAGCATGCGGTGTTGATGATCGGCATTCCCGAGGATGCGGGGCAGGGTCGCTACTACAATGCGACCATGGAAATCGATGGCATGGCGCCGCTGCGCTGGTATCGCAAGCAGCACTTGGTGCCCTTTGGCGAGTACATTCCCTTTCCGCACCTGCTGGGGCCTTTGGTGCATCATTTTCTGCCGGGTTTGGGGAGCTTTACCCCGGGTACGGGGTCCTCGGTGCTGCCGGTGAACGGACAACTCGCAGGGATGAGCATTTGCTACGAGGAATCTTTCTCCCGCGACGTGCGTAAGGGGGTGGTGGAGGGCGCCACCTTTCTCGTGAATAGCAGCGACTATGCCTGGTATGGGCACAGCAGTGCCTCGGCGCAGACCCTGCAGATGGCCATCATGCAGTCTTTGCAGGAGCAAAAGCCGGATATCCGTGCCACCAACACCGGAATTACCTCGGTCATCCTGCCCACTGGGCAGGTACTCGCCGAGCTGCCGCAGTTCAGCTACGGTGCCCTCAATGCCAGCATCCAACCCATGGCCGGCAAAACGCCCTTTGCCCGCTTTGGCAACTGGCCTTACCTGGGGCTCAGTCTTCTTCTCCTCCTCATTGGCCTCCTGCGTTCCCGTCGTTCCTGAAGCGGTGCCGGCTCAGGGCTGCCAATGGATGTCGGGGGCGACGATGCAGAGCGCGCCAATGACGATGAGCAACATGGCCACCGTTTCCTGTCGCCCCAAACGCTCCTGGAGGACGTGATGGCCAAAAAGGAAGACGAGTAGAGTATCGATCTGACCCAAACCCCGCACCAGGGCGACTTGGGTTAGGACGAAGGCGCTAAACCAGCCCCAGGAACCAAGGGCGGAGAGCAGGCCCACCGGCCAGGACAGGCGCCAACCCCGTAGGCTTTCTTGCCACTGCTCTTGCCGCCGCAAAAAAAGGTAACCCCCCTGCAGTAGCGTTTGCAGAAAGTTGGTCACCACGAGGATCCACAAGCCCATGGCTAGGCTCGGTAGGGCGGGGTCGAGCGCGTGGCTCGCGGCACGCAGGGCGATGGCGGTGAGGGCAAAACCCAGAGCCGCGGCCAAGCCATAGCGCGCTGCCGGTTGCAGCAGCCCACGCCAAAAACCAGCACTCAGAATGCCCCAACCCTGCCCGCCGAGTACCAAAACCCCCGCTAGCGCCAGGAAGATGCCGACGATTGCCAATGGATGCAGCTGGGCGCCGAGAAATAGGGTGGTGAGGATCACTAGCTGTGCTGCCTCAGTTTTGGCATAGGCTGTGCCCGTCACCAGCCCGCGACTATGGAAGGAGCGAACGAGAAAGAGGGTTCCAAGAATCTGCGCCAGTCCCCCGGCAAGGCAATAAAGCCAAAAGGAGAGGGGGCTATGGCGGAAGAGGGTGTTGCCGCCGAAGTCAGCCCAGAGGAGTACAAAGGCAAGAAATTCCCAGGGCAGGGCATAGAGAAAACGCGCAAAGCTGGCAGCGCCCGCACTGAGCTGACCCTTGAGCCGCGCCTGCAAGCCGGTGCGCCAAGTCTGCATCAGCGCCGCGAAGAGAGTGATGGGAATCCACAGGGGCAAGCGCAAAGGCCCAAGGGTGAGCACCGGATGCATAAGGATCAGCGTGCCGATGCCGCGCCTGCGGCAAAGCGATCAAACCATGCCATGAGCCGACGCCTACTGCGCTCAGGACAGCCGGGTATGGACGGGCAGATAGGAGAATATCCCATAGGGCCGAGAGTACTGCAGCAAGAGCTGCGCCTGGCGCAGGGCCGCATCGGTCACGCCGTGCGGGAGATCTGGGGCAAGGCTCGCCAGCGCCCACGAGCGCAGTTGGGGGAGAGTCGATTCTCCCGCAGGCCGCGGCAGGTAATGGAGCCAGTACTTGCCCGCGGGTAGCTTGGCCAGCTTGGCTGCCGCTTTTTCGGCTTCCGCCATGCCGCCCAAGCCATCCACCAAACCGAGATGATAGGCGTCGACGCCGCTCCACGCCCGCCCTTGGGCAGCCTTGTCGACCTGGGCTGCGGGCAGGTGTCGGGCCTTGGCCACCAAGTCTACGAAATGCCCGTAGATATGATCGACCACCGCCTGCAGCGCCTGCTGCTCCGGTTTTCCGAGGGGCGCATAGGGCGAGAGCAAAGGGCTGTGGGGAAGACTGCTGACCCCGGAATAGCCCACCCCGAGCTTGTGCAGGAGGCCAGAAAAATCGGGAACGAGGACAAAGACGCCGATATCTGCAGCAATGGTGGTTGGTTCTGCATAGATGCGGTCGGCGCCGGTAGACAGCCAATAGGCACCGGAAGCACCTAGGGTGCCCATACTCACCACCACCGGCTTGCCTGCCGCACGCAAACGCAAGACCGCGCGGCGGATGGCATTGGCGGCATTGACGTCACCGCCCGGGCTGTCGACCTGCAGAATCACCGCCTTGACTTGGCTTTCGTGGCGCAGTGCATCGAGCTGACGTACCGTGGGTTCTGCCGCAACCACTCCCTCGGTTTCGGAATCTCCGGGCACCAACATACCATCGATGGGGACCACGGCAATTTCGGCGCCGTGTTTTTCGTGGGCGAGGCTTGCCCAGTAGCGGCGGTAGCCAATCGCGTGCAGGTTGTTGGGCTTTTCCCCTACCACCTTGGCAACGGCGGCACGAAAATCTTCGGCATCGCCAATTTGGCTAACCAATTTTTCGTGCACGGCAAGTTTTGCCGCATCGCCCTGATCCTGTTTCAGCAACTGCGGCAATTGCTCGGCATATTGGGTGATTGCCACTGGGCTCGTTCCCCGCCCACGCGCTACAGCCCGCGCATAGGATTGCCACCAAGTCTGCAACCAGGCCCGGTTTTCTTCCGCTGCTGCGGGCGAGATGTCGCTACGGGTAAAGGGCTCCACCGCCGATTTGTATTTGCCCTGCCGAAAGGCGGAAACGGTCACCCCAATCTTATCGAAGAATCCCTTAAAATAGAGACTATCGGTGGAAAATGGCGTGATCAGCGCCATACCCAGTTGCGGCAAAAAGACCTCGTTGGCTTGCGCGGCAAGGAGATAATTGCCGGTAGAATAATTGGGTGCGTACGCGTAGATCAGCTTGCCGGCAGCACGAAAGCGCTGCAAGGCATCAGCAACGTTCAACAGCTGCGTGATGCTGCCACCCGAAAAATCGCTGAGGTCGAGGGCCAAGACACGAATGTGCGGATCGTGTGCAGCATGGTCGATGCTGCCCACCAGATGCCGTAGCAAAACATCCCGTTGGGTGGGATGAATTCGTTGCAAGACTTCGCTTTGCCAGGAGTTACTGCGGCTGTAGACCAAGCTGCCCTCGGGTTGCACCCAGAGCACGGAGCTGTTGGGTGCTGGCTTGGAGGATGACGAGAAATGCGCCACCAACGCGGCCACGAGCAGGGCAAGAACCCCCAGGGTGAGCAGATTGAGGACACCAACTCGCAGCCAATGCAGTACCTTGCCAATCCAGACAAAGGGCAGAAGAAGACGTTGCATGCACAAGCTCCCCAAGGATGGCGGCCAAAAACAGGTTGCCACCGCCGGTCATGGGAGCAACCCCTTGATTTTCAGGGTATCAGAGGACGGCTTGGGCAGCAATGCGAGAGTCTCTGGTAAAGACTGGCTAATGTACTAAATAGGAAACATACTGTATCAGATGTGATCTCCAACCGCGTAGTAGGGCTGAGACTTGGGCCTCGTGGTCGAATCTTGCCGAGGGAGAGGAAAATTTGGCGCGCAACAGTTTGGATTTGCTGGCCTTTGCAGATTGGGTGGCGTTTACCGCGGAAGACCGTGCTTGGCTGCAGGCCAACGCGGTGGACTTGGTACAGGCCTTGGTGGCGAGGCTGCAGCCTCCGGCGCCCGGAGATGCGGCGATCTTTGCGTCCTGGTTGCCAGAGTGGCTGCAGGCCCTATGCAGTGGCGACTATGGTCCAGCCTTTTGGGAACAGCAGATCAAAACCGGCAAGCGTTTGGCAGAGGCCAATATTCCTCTACCGCGCTGGGCGCAATGGCTCAGCGAGCTGCGCTGGAAGGAAATCCCCAGTGTGCTTAGCGATATCTTTCCCGCTGCCCCGGCTTCACTGCTGCCCGGATTTTCGCTTCTTTTGGCTGGCTGCGAACATGTGATCCATGAAGGCTACCTGCAGCAGCAAAGTCATCAGCTGCTGCTCGAAATTCGCGGCCTCACCCAGCACTTTGATCTGGAGGAATTTTTTCCTGCCGCTGCGGAGCTTGCCTGTCGTTTGGCGGGGGCGCAGGGGGCCGGGCTCATCGTGCGCGAAGGCGAGTACCTGCACTATCGCCTTTTTCATGGTCTGTCGACGCAATATCAGGGCCTGGCCAGTTTGTTTTTTCCCAAGGAAGAGGGGGTCTCCGGCGCTGCTTTGTGCCAGGGAAAGGTCATCTTCGAGCGCGATTATGCCAACAGCCCATATGCCATGCCCGACTTCGTTGCCGCCGGTTTGCGGGGAAGCTTGGCTTTACCTCTGCCTGGCCCGGAAGGCGCGCAGGGGGTCTTAGCGCTCTCCTGGTTTGCAGAATCGCCACCGCAGCGCATCAACGAACTGGTTTGGGAGCATCTTCTGCTGCTTGCCGATCTCCTCGGGGCTCTCCTCTACCGCCAGTCCCTGGAGCGCAAACTACGGCACATGAGCACCCGCGACGTCCTTACCGGGCTGCCCAATCGCCGCGTGGCCCAGGATCGAATTCGTGCCGCCATGGCCCGCGCCCAGCGCTACGAGCGCTTGTTCTGCCTCTTTTTTCTCGACCTCGATGGCTTCAAAAGGGTAAACGACACCCTCGGCCATCATCGCGGCGACGAAGTGCTCTGCCAGGTGGCGGAACGGCTGCGCGCCGTGGTGCGCGAGGAGGATAGCATCATCCGTTACGCTGGCGATGAATTCTTGCTGGTCATCGAAGATATTGCCCACATCAGTGAGATGGAGATCATCGTTACGCGCATGCTGGCGGCGGCCCGCCTCAGCATCGCCCCGGAGCAATCCATCAGCGCCAGCATTGGAGTGGTCATTTATCCCTTCGACGAAGGCGGCCCAGAAGAGATGATTCGTTATGCGGATCAGGCAATGTATGTTGCCAAAGAACGCGGTGGCGATACCTGGGTGCCCTATGGGCAATATCTGCAGGAAACCATGCAGGAAGAGCAACAGCTGCTGCGCGAGCTGCGCCTTGCCGATGAGCGACACGAGTTTCGGCTGTACTGGCAGCCCATCGTGACCCTGCCGGAGCAGAGAATCTGCGGCGTCGAAGCCCTGATGCGTTGGCAGCATCCCAGCCGCGGCTTGCTTGCCCCCGGTGCTTTTCTCGAGGTCTTGGAGCAATCGGTCTTGATGGACTCCGTTGCCCAATGGATCGTCGCAACCGCCGTAGTTGAGGCCAACCGCTGGCATCAGGGTGGGCATCTCCTCGATATCCACATCAATCTTAGTCGCCGGGAATTGTGCAGCACGCGTTGGATCCAATGGTGTAATGAATTTTTACATCGTTTTCCCGCCGTACGCCGCGATCATCTCTTTTTCGAAATTGTCGAGCGAGTCGCGATCAAGGATATTCCCACCGTCGCCAAGCAGATTCGCTCGGCACAGCGGCAGCTGGGTGTGCAATTTGTGCTCGATGATTTTGGCACTGGCGCTTCCGCCCTACAGCACCTGGGAGAGTTGGACTGTGCCGGCATCAAAATCGACAAGAGCATGATTTCCGATCTGCAAAAGGGTTCCAAGCATTATCAACTAGTGCAAGGGCTCACCTATCTTGCCGAAAATCTCGCCATCGAGGCCGTGGCCGAAGGCGTAGAAACTGCCGAGGTGGCCGAGCTCTTGCCCCAGATTGGCGTCAAAAAGGCGCAGGGCTACTGGTTTGCCCGGCCGGGTCCGGCGTCTGCAATCGATACCTGGCTCGAAAAAGAGACCTGTAGTGAGAGCGCCGGATAGCCCGCTGCTAACACCTGGAGTCAGACCCGTGCCGGTTCGGTGCTGGCCGCCGCTGTGCTGTGGAGCCTCGCTCCCCACAGGCTATAGACCGCCGGAATAACGAAGAGCGATACCAGGGAGCCGAAGCTCAATCCCGAGATGATTACCAGGCCCATGGAAAAACGGGCCTCGGCATTGCCGCCGCTGGCAAAGAGCAAGGGCAGGGCGCCAGCGATCATCGCCGCTACCGTCATCAGAATCGGTCGCAGGCGTAAGGCAGCCGCCTCGCGTACGGCCAGAGACCGTTCTAACCCCTTTTCTTTTTGCAACTGCCGAGCAAACTGCACGATCAGAATACCCTGTTTGGCGGTGAGGCCGATGAGCATGACCATCCCCACCTCGGAGTAAATGTTGATGCTCGACAAACCCAGGGCAATGGGCAGCAGGGCGCCAAAGGCGGCCAAGGGAATCCCCGTAAGAACGACGAGGGAATCGCGAAAGCCGTTGAACTGCGCCGCCAATAAGAGGAGCACAAAAATCAATGCAAAGGCGAAGGTAATGGCGAGAGAGTTCCCCTGTTTCTCGTATTGCCGCGACACGCCGGCGTAGTGGATTTGATCGCTGGCGGGGATTACGCCCTGGGTATGTGTCTGCAGAAACTGCAGGGCCGTTGCCAGGGAAACCCCAGGTGCAGGGCTCGCCTCGATGGTGACTGCGGGCAGGTTTTGGAACTGCGGTAAGTACGTGGGCACCACCTCCTGCTGCAGGGTGACGAAGGTAGAGAGGGGAAGCTCTGCCCCCGAGGGGGTGCGGATCTGGTACTGCTGCAGCAGATCGGGATTGGCGCGCAACGCCACGGGAACCTGCGGCACGACCCGGTAGCTCAGGCCATCCATACTGAAGTAATTGACGTAATTTCCCCCCAGCAGGGTGGCGAGGCTATTACCCACGTCAGCCAAGGTCAGACCAAAATTGGCCAGCATTTGTTTGTGGATTTGGATCTTCAGTACCACGTCGTTGTACTGCAAGTTGCTGGCAACATACGAAAACAAGCCACTCGCCCGCGCTTTTTGCACTAGACCATTCGCCAGCCCGTTGAGCTCGTGATAGTTGCCGGTACTACTGCTAATCACAAACTGTACCGGTAGCCCTACGGCCGAGCCCGGCAGCGGCGGCAGTCCAAAAGCCGAGAGCTCCATTCCCGGCACCTGCTGTGCAAGGGCTTGGATGCGCGCCCGCACCTCCTGGGTGGTAACCTGCCGCTGCGGCTTCAGCACCAGTCCGGCCATCATTTCGTTGTTGAGCAAAAAACCACCAATGCCTACGCCGTTGACCACAAAACTATCGGCGCGCTGGGGAATTTGATCAAAAACCGTCTTGGTCAGATAACGATCATAGGTATTCATATAGCCCAGGGTGGCGGTTGGCTGGGCGAGTCCGTTCACATAGACGATGCCCTGGTTGGCGGGTGGCGCCAGTTCCTGGGGGCTGAGCCAAAATAGCCCAACGACGCCGAGGGCGAGCAAGCCGGCTGCGGTTAAGACTGCCGGTCGATAGGCCAGGCTGCGCGCCAAGCTCCGCCCATAGGCCGCGCGTAGGCGATCGAAGGTCGTCTCGATCAGTTTTGCCAGACGCTCCTCCTGCCCCGGGCGCAGGATCCGCGAGGCCAGCATCGGCGCGAGGAAGAGGGCAATCAACATCGAAAAAAAGACGATGACGACAATGGTCAAGGCAAATTCGCTGAAGAGATGGCCGACGAGCCCGCCGAGGAGCACCATGGGCAAGAACACGGCAATCAGGGTGCTCGCCATAACCAGGATGGGGCTGCTCAACTCGCGCACGCTCTCCAGGGCGGCATGCACCGGCGTGGCGCCGTGTTCGAGGTGGCGATGCACGTTTTCGACAATGATGATGGCATCGTCAACCACCAAACCGATGGCGAGGACCATGGCCAATAAGGTGAGCAGATTGAGGGTGAAGCCGAGGGCATGGAGCAGGGTCATGACGCTGACCAAGGCCAGAGGAATAGCCAAGGCTGGCACTACCAGGGCACGCCAGGAGCCTAAAAACAGATAGACCACCACGATGACGATGAGCAGGGCGAGCGCAATGTCCGTCAACACCTCGTGGATCGAGCTGCGCACGAATTGGGCGCCGTTGTAGAGGACCTTGGCCTGCATTCCCGCCGGCATGGCTTGCTGTAGCTGCGCCAGTGCGGTCTTGACTCCAGTGGCCACCTGCAGGGCATTACTCCCGGGTGCCTGCATTACCCCCAGGTTGACGGCGGGGCGACCGTTGACCAGCACCGAGGAGTCATAGGTCTGGGCGCCGAGGGAGACGGTAGACACCTGTCCCAGGGTAATCGGTACCCCTTTCACGGTTTTGACCACCAAGTGGCGGAACTGCGCTGCACTATGCAGGGCGGTATTGGCGGTAAGGGAAATGGCGGTATTCTGGTTGCGTAGTCGCCCGGCGGCACTGACAAAATCATTGGCCTTGAGGGCGTTACGGATCTCCTCCGGGGTAATGCCCAGCACCGCCATCTTTTGCGGATTCAACCAGATACGCATGGCAAAGGTATTGCCATTGGGGCCGGTACCCGGCGGCAAAATCGAAGTTACCCCCACTCCTGCAACCGATTGGATGGCCGGCTGCACCACCCGGGTCAAATAGTCGGTTATCTGCTGTTGGTTAAAGCCCTTTCCCGAAAAGGTCAGATACATCATGTACGCACCCGAGCCCGGCATCTCTACCACAATCGGCTGCAGTACCCCTTTTGGCAGCTGGTTGAGGACGCTGTTGACCTTGATCTGTGCCTGGGACAAGGCCGCGTTGGGGCTCACCCCGAGGCGTAGATACAGGGTAATGATAGAGACCCCATTTTCACTGACGGCGGTCATGTAGTTGATGCCCGGCACCTGTGCCACGGCCTTTTCCAAGGGGGCGGTGATGAAGGCATTGACGGTCTTTGGCGTGGCGCCAAAGTAATGGGTGGTGATGGTAATCAGTCCACTCTTGGCGGGAGGAAACTCCGTCACCGGTAGCATACCCAAAGACCGTAGCCCCAAGAGAAAGAGCGCCGCAAAGAGCGTTACGGCGAGTACCGGGCGATGAATGAAAGCGGTAAGAAAGCGCATCGTGGGCCTCGTAGTTTCAGGTAAGGGAAACGGCATTGTTGACCAGCACCGCATCACCATTGTGCAGTTTTACCTGCCCGGCGGTGACAACGACGGCGCCGGGGGCGAGGCCGCTGCGTACCGCCACCTGCTCTCCTTCTACCGGCCCGAGTTTGACCGGAGTCGCGTGCGCAATCCAAGTCGATCCCTGATGGCTGAGGACATACACGAAGTCTCCATAGCTATGGTAGGCAACGGCAACCTGAGGGATGGTTAGCAAGCGTTGGCTGGGGGCGCTGGGCAAATGCACCAGCACAAACATCCCCGGACGCAAAAAGCCCGGCGCCAAGACTACGGCGCGCACACGCAGGGCCCGGTTGGCCTGATCGACGGCATTGTCGAGGGCGGTGATGCGTGCCGAAAATTGCTGTCCCTGGGCACCGTGGCGGGATTGTAGGGTAATGGTCTCCCCTACCTTGAGCGCTGCGGCAAGATTTTGCGGCACCGAAAAGTCCACCTGTAAGCGCCCCGGCGCTACCAAACGCACCGCGGTTTTCCCCGCCGCCAGGTACTCGCCGACTTCCACCTGCCGCAAGCCTAAGACGCCAGAAAAAGGGGCGCGCAAGACCGTATCCGCGGTCTGCTCTTCTAAGGCTTGTACCTTTGCCGCCGCCGTCTGCGCAGTATAGTTGGCCTTGTCGAGGGCGGCGGTGGAAATGCCGTGGATGGCATAAACCTGCGCCGCCCGTTTGGCGTCGACCGCCGCCAGTTTCGCTTGTGCCTCGGCCTCGCCTAGCTCCCCCGGCAGCGAGCCGGGGTCGAGGCGCAGGAGCACCTGTCCTTGCTGCACGCTTTGCCCAGAGTGAAACAGCAAGGCGGCGATCACGCCGGAGGTCTGCAAACTGAGGGCAGCTCCCTGCTGCGCTCGCAATTGCCCCACAGCGCTGCTTTGGGGCGTTACCGTTGTCCATGCGGCCGTGGCCGTAGACACCGTGACGAGAGGATGGGCAGTACTCTGGCGCGCTTCGGCCAGACGGCTTTCTCGCCAAGCATGCAGGGCATAGATCAGGCCAAAGAGGAGAAGAATCCCAAAAACGACGAGAGGGATGGATTTTTTCATGGACGAGTTTCCTGTACCGAGTCGTGAGGGGAGAGCTTTGGACCCTCGCCCATGGCGAGGAAAAGGGCGACGCTGTCGAGATAGCGCTCGCTCTGGGCGCGCAAAACCGCTTCCTGGTCTTGCTGATTGGCAATTTCGGCGTTGAGGACCGTGGCATAATCGGTCACACCGTCGCGGTAACGGGCCTGGGCCAAGTGCAGCGCTTGCCCTGCTGCCGCTGCCGCAATGCGCCGCTGGGCATAGCTCTGATCCGCGCCCTGCAGGGCACGTAGGGCGTCCGCTACCTGACGAAAGGCGGTGAGCACAACACCGTGGTATTGCTCCACCGCCATCTGATAGCTATCGACAGCGGCCTTTTCCTGCGCGTGCAAGGCACCGCCGGCGTAAATGGGTGCGACGAGGCTGCCGGCCAAGCCCCAGAGGGTCGAGGCGGGATTAAAGAACAAAGCGCCAGACTGGGCAGCCTTGCCAATGTCGGCGCCAATGTTGATCTGCGGGTAGCGATCGGCGGCTGCCAGATGTGCCTCGGCCGCTGCCGCGCGTACTGTCGCCCGCGCTGCCACGATGTCCGGTCGCTGCTCCAGGAGGGAAGAGGGTACAAGCACCGGCAAATCTTTGGGCAGATGCAATTCGTGCAGGGAAGGGGACGGCAGCTTCTGGTCGGGGTATTTGCCCAACAACACCGCCAGGGCATGCTCTGCATGTGCCATGGCGACGCGCAACGGGGCTACTGCCGCGCGGGCTGAAGCGGTCAGCGCCTCTTGCTGGCGCAGCACCTGCAAATTGCTGGCGCCAAGGTGATATTCCTGGTGGATCAGCTTGAGCAGCTTCGCGTCGGCATCGGCAATACGCTGCGCTGTCTGCCATTGTTCGCGCGCCGCCGCTGCCGTAATCAGTGCCTTCGCCACTGCCGCCGCAACGTATTGCCGGGTTGCCTGCAGGCGCGCCGCTTCCACCTGCTGCTGCGCTTGGGCACTATGCACTTGGTCGGCCGTTCGGCCAAAAAGGTCGGGACTGTAACTGACCACCACCGAACCCAAGAGCAGGCTGTACAGGTTGCCAGGTATCCGGTAGCGCGTTCCGCCATCGGCACCCGTGCGCAGGGCGCGACTGCGCTCTAGCTGTGCATTGGCAGAAACCTGCGGCAAAAAGCCCGCTGCCGCCTCTTTCTCGATCTGCTGCGCCCGCAGCACGGCGCTTCTCGCTTGGCGTATACTCGGATTGGCCTGCAATGCTGTCTGCACATCTTGGTCCAAGGTTGCCGAGCCAAAGAGCCGCCACCACGCGCTGCTGGGTGTTTTCTGCCACGATAGTTGCTGACCGCTAGCAGACCAATCCCCAGGCGAAGCCAGGTAGTGGCTCGGCGCCGGCATCTTTGCCGGGGCAAGCTTGGGGCCGGGGGCACAGGCGCCCAGCAGCAAGGGTAGCAATACAGGTAAGGACCAGTGGTACTGCCGAGCCATGGGAACTCCGCTCCAAAATAGATAGGCTCAGGGTACCGGTTGTGGCTGTAACAATCCGCGCCGCCACTGGCGGAATTTGTAACAAACTGGCGCAGTGGGAGCGGTGCTGACCGATTGTTACATTTTCCCCTGGCGGCTTGTCCCTGCCGGCGGTATCGTTGCCCCATGGAAGACGTGAAAGGCCATATTTTGGTGGTGGAGGATGATCTCCGCCTACGCAGTCTGCTCGAGTCGCACTTGCGCAGTTTCGGTTTTGCGGTCCAGGGGCAAGCAACGGGCCAAGGGATCGAGGACATCCTGCGCGAAGGCACGATCGACCTGTTGGTGCTCGATCTCGGGCTACCCAAGGAAGACGGTCTGCAGATCTGCCAGCGGATTCGCCGCGATTCGCAAATCCCGATCCTCATCCTGACCGCCCGCAATGATGAGCTCGACCGCATTCTCGGCCTAGAAATGGGCGCCGACGACTATCTCACCAAACCCTTTCATCCCCGCGAGTTGATTGCTCGTATTCAGGCCATCCTGCGGCGTACCCGCGCCAGCGCTCCGAGCTCCAGGGAGGCCCCGGCCGAACAGATCATTGGCCCCTTTCGCATCGATCGTGCCCGGCAAGAAATTTTCTTGCACGACAGACTCCTCGAGCTGACCACCAACGAGTTTCTCACCCTGGCGGTCCTTATCGAGCATGAAGGGCAGATTCTGAGTCGCGAAAAACTCCTTTGGCTGACCCGGCAGCGCAATCTCGACCCCGAAGATCGCAGCATCGATATGCAGATTTCCCGCCTGCGACGGCTGCTCGGCGACGACCAGCGCGAGCAGCGGCGCATCCGCACCGTTTGGGGCCGGGGCTACCTTTTTGTTGCCGAACCATGAGTGCCCGGCGTTTGTGGCCGAGCAGCTCCGTCGGGCGCAGTTTTCTATTCTTGACCCTGTTGTTGCTCGCCAGTCAGGGCTCGGTGTATTTCCTTTTTCATGGGTATGTGCTCAATCCGGCGGCACAACGTTTTGCCCGTCTGCTCTGGCAAGTCGACGGGGCGCTGGCAGCGCAGCCACCAACGGCGCTGGGCTGGCGCAGTTCACCCCAGGCCCACGGCGAAGTGCCGCAGTCCTTTTTTTTGCACAAGGTCTCGCAAGCCTTTGCGGGGATGGGTAACGACGCCCAATTGCGCGTCGAAGAGCAGGGCAGTACCGTCTGGTTTTGGCTGCATCAAGGGCCAAATGGACCCTGGCTGGGCATTCCCATGCAGGGGATGGCCTTCATTGGCAGTCCCTTCACCCTGGTTCGCTTACTGATCATTCTCCTGCTTACCGTGCTGGGGGCCGGCATTATCGTTTGGCAGATCAATCGCCCCCTGGCCCGCCTGGCGGCCTCGGCGCCGCGAATTCTGCGCGGGGAATATCCCGACGGCTATCCCACTAGCCGCCATGCGCCGCAGGATATCCAAGAGTTGGAGCGCACCATTAGCGGTATGGCAGAGGACCTGCACCGTCTGCACGAGGAACGTACCTTGCTGCTCACGGGCATTTCCCACGAGTTGCGCACCCCTCTGTCGCGCTTGCTCCTGAGCCTGCATCTGCCCCCCGAGAATTGGGCGCGCGAGCAGCCGGCCATGCTCGCCGACGTCGAAGAGATGGAGGAAGTGTTGGGAAATTTTCTGGCTTGGGTGCAAGGCGGCGAGCAAGAAAAACCCATCGCCATTCCCGTCGCCCAGTGGTTGTCGGAAATGGCGACCATTGCCCGGGAGCGCTATGGATTGCGGGTACTGGAAGCCCTACCTGCCGATGGTAATTTTGTCGGGCGCCCTCTGGCGCTGGAACGCGTTTTTCGCAATCTCTTCGACAACAGCCGCCGCTATGCCGCGGGCGCCATCCGCCTCGAGGCTCGCGCTGAAGGCCTTTTCTGCTGCTTTGTTGTCGAAGACTTGGGCGGCGAGCCGATCAGTACGGCCATGTTGGCTGCCATGAATGCCGGTTCTGTGCCGCGGCAGCCGGGACATGGTTCCGGAATGGGGATTCGTCTTTGTCATCGCCTGCTTTCTTTCCAAGGGGCAACGCTGCAGTACCGCGCCGCGGCAAAGGGGGGGCTTATTGCCGTGGTGCGTCTGCCTCGCGCTACACAAAAAACCCTCTGATTGTTGCTTGGCCAAATCTACCCTGACCACGCCGTCGCAACCTTTTGTTTTTTTATGCTTTCGCCTATGCTTGTTGCTGGTCCTCGCCAGCTTCATCGGTGGCGTCGCGCCTACCGCTCTCCACAGACGAGTGCCAAAATGAACAACAAAACGACGCGGGATACGACAGGAACGCTGGGGCAACAATTGGGCACATTCGCGGTAAAGGGGCTGCTGCGATGGACGGCACCTTGGCCGAATGCCTGGCGTTCCTATTGCGGGGGTTGCTTAGGTTTGCTCGCCATGGCGATGATGCTCAAAACACGGCGGGTAGTGGATATCAATCTAGGCATTGCCTTTCCTGAGTGGTCTGCAGCCCAGCGTCGACAGCTGCGACGGCGTAATTTTCAGGAATTGGGACGAACCGCTCTGGAACTGGGACCAATTTGGGCGCGGCCCCTACCGAAGGCGCTGGAAATGGTGCGGGAGGTAGAGGGTGCGGAGGCCGTAGATGAGGCCCTCGCCCTGGGTCGCGGGGTGATACTGTTTTCCGCCCATCTTGGTCCCTGGGAGGCCGCAGTGTTATATACCGGCCAGCGTTGGCCGATTGCCGGCATGTACCGGGCGCTGCGGAACCCAGGTATGGATGCCCTGATGCGGCGCTGTCGCGAACGCAGTGGTGCCCGTCAAATCAACAAAGAAAGAGGCATCCGCCCGTTCTGTCGCCTCCTCAAGAAAAAAGAAATTATCGGTATCCTAACTGACCAGAATGTCGATCCGCGCGAGGGGGTGTTTGCGCCATTTTTTGCCTACCCTGCCTGCACAACTCCCGTGCTTGGGCGGCTCGCAGTGCGCGACCATGTGCCGGTATTTGGTATGTTTGCCTATCGTTTTCCGCAAGGATCAGGGTTCAGAATCGAATTTGTGCCACTGCCCGATAGTTTTCCCAGCGGCGATGCCGTGGCCGATGCCACCACCATGAATGCCTGCATGGAAACCGCCATTCGTAAGGCCCCCGAGCAATATTGGTGGGTGCATCGTCGCTTTAAAGATCAGCCCGCACCACGCCAACAGCCGTACTAAGGCAGCGCTCAGCCCCCTGTGTTGGCCGATCAGGGCGACGCCGACAAGATGGTATAGCTCGCGGAGAGATCTTTCGATGGACAGCGGTGTGCTTACTCTGTTCAGCCGCTTACCTTCATACAACTCTCTCCCCAACGGTTCTGTTTATTGTTATCGCTATCGCTATCGCTGCTATTGATGGCTGCATTGCCCAACGTGTTCGAGGCCGCTATCCTTGGCTACGTCAGACGCCACTGCATAGCCGTGCCCTCTGCCGTCAAAGAAGAAAAGCCCAGGGAAGACTGATGTCTACGACCCCGCAACATAGTTTGCTTACACGCCTGCTCGATTACATCGTTGAGCAGAGCAAGGAGATTGACCCCAGGGCCTACGTTCTTGCGAGTACCTCCGACTTAAGGTTCTGGCCAAAAGATCTTGCCGGGCTGCCTGGCGTCGACCTTGATCGCAAGATCGAAGGAGACCACATCTGGTTGCAAGTTGCGCGCCTCGCGTCCACCTCGCCACCTGCTCCCGACAAGGAGACGCGCTCCTATATTACCTATTCTGATGATCCGAGTGGACCCGTGCCGACCCTAAACGAGCAGGCACTGCAACATCGGTTTGCAGCCGACAGACACTCGATGAGTGAGGAGGTCGCGGCCACTCGCGACAAACATCTCCGCGAGCGCGTCGCGAGAGCATTGTCGGATTACATACCGCTTTGGCAGGCCTGGGCCGAGGGGGAGAAGCCCCGGCGACGCACCATCGCACTCTATGGCGATTTCTTCATGCTCAAGGGTCGGCTCGAAGCCGAGGAGACCTCCAACCCATCGGAACTGGTATGGGGCATGGGCGTGTCGGCCTGGAAGTTCACCGACACGCGCACGGAGGACGGAAACGGCAAAGGCGTCAGCGTCGACTACCAGTACCCGCTGCTGACACAAGTCGTCGAGATTGATCTCGATCCCCAGACGCACACGATTTCGGTGCGCCCCAGGGCCGTGGCCCCGCGGCTGGAGTTCGACGCCTTTGGCGCCTGTCAAGTCATGGGAGCGGCCGAAGTCGAGAAGCAGGCCAAGGCGCTCCTCGATAGTGACTCGGAGCGCATGCTCACGCCGTTCGACATCGGCAGCTTCGAGCCCATCTTGAAGCTTGCCGCCGGAAGCTTTGACAAGGCTGGGCGCTACGACCCAGCCCATCAGGGGCTACTCACTCCGTCCGACCAACTGCTCGTCACGGCCGGATGGGTGTTGTTCGTTCGTCCGCGTTCGGTCAATTTCCTAGTCGATGACATCCGTCGTTTGAAGGCACGCCTGCAAGCGGGCGATGCGATACCTGCTGGTCCTGCTTGCCTTGTAATGCCACCCTCTGACGAAGTCGTTAAGTACGAGGCCATCTCGTTTCGAGGCCTATGCAGCGGCAGCAGAGCCAACGGCGAGCCGCGCGAACTCTACTTCCCGCTGCCCTATAACCAAGAGCAGGAGACCATCGTCGAGATGCTCGAGCGCGCTCCTGGCGTTTGCGTCCAAGGGCCGCCAGGCACCGGCAAAACGCACACGATCGCTAACATCATCTGTCACTACCTCGCTACGGGGCGCAATGTGTTGGTGACCGCTAAGGGTGAGCATGCGCTGTCCGTGCTGCAGGAGAAGATTCCGGAGGAGGTACGGCCGCTAACAGTGGCACTGCTTTCAGGTGACAAGGAAGGGATGCGGCAGTTCCAGTCCTCCATTGAGGCCATCATCCACAATCTGTCACAGCTCAACACGCGCGCCACACAAGACGAGATTGAGCGCTGCAAGCAGCAGATCGACGCTGCACACGCCGAGATTGCCCGTATCGACAAGCGCTTTGACCAAATTGCCGTTCGGCAGCTGGCAAGCTTCAAGGTCGATGGCGTGCAGATGCGCGCGCAGAAGATGGCCGAACTGGTCGTTTCCGGCCAACAGCAGCACGGCTGGTTCGACGACGATTTGACGCTATTGCCGGAGCACAACCCGCCCCTGAGCGACGCCGAGGCACAGACGCTCAGATATGCACGCCGCCGACTGGGAGCAGAGCTCATCTACGTCTCTTCACGGCTGCCGTCGAGCCTCGGGCTCTTGCCTACCGAAGAGGTAGCCAAGCTGCACGACGCTCTCGTGGGTATTCGCGAAATCGATGGTGCTGAGGCCGACGGCGAATTGCTGGCCCTACGTGTCTTGACGCCCGAGGTGCTCGATGAAGCCCGCCGCATGCTCGCGGCAGTCGACCAGATGCTCAAGATCGTGCACCACCTGGAAGAATTGGAGAGCCCCTGGGTCTTCGATCTGCGAACCAAGTGCCGACGTCCGGACTTCGCCAGTGAACAGGAGGCGCTGAAGGCACTGCTGGCTGAGGTCGACGAACTGGCCCAGGCTCGCGCGGCATTCCTGCAGCGGCCTGTGGCGTTGCCCGCTGAAGCATTAGGCAACCCGAAGGTCGTCCAAGCCATCGAGCGGGCGCGCGAGACGAGCAAGCCCTTCGGGTTGATGAGCTTTGGCAACGGTGATGTGAAGGAACAGGTGGGTGCCATCCGCGTGTCCGGCCTGCCGCCCCAAGCGGCCGAGGACTGGGTACATGTGCATCGCTATGTGCGATTGCACGAGAGGGTGCTGTCGTTTTCCGTTCGATGGAATCAGATCGCCCAGGAGCTCTCGGTGCCCAAGGTCAAAGCTGACGTAGAAGCGCTGCGCTCGACCGAACGGATTGCGCTTGCGGCAAAACTGGCGCACGAACTGGCGATCGCCCACGACGCTAGTCTGTATCGCATGGCCGAGAAGGTGTTTCGCGAGCCGCCGAAGGACGAACTCCTCGGCGGCTCCTCTCAACTGCGGACATTGCGCGAACATTTACGCCGCCACCTCACGCGCGCCGAGCTCGCGACTGCCGCCGCGCAGCTCGCTACTCTCCAAGAGAAGCTCGCTGGCACTTCGGGGCCGGTGGTCGAGCGGCTGCGCGCGTTCATCGACGCGCAGCTCGGCAATCCCAGAGTCGCCACCGAGCGGATCGTGGCGCAGTATGCGGAGATCATCAGTGAGATCAAGCGCGTCGAGTCGCTATCGTCGAGCTTGGCAACTGTCAACGATCTGTGCGCGCGGCTCGAGCGCGCCGGGGCGATGAAGTGGGCAGCCCGTCTGCGTTCTCAAGTACTCCCGCCCACCGGCGACGATGAGGTGTTGCCTGTCTCATGGCGCGATGCCTGGAACTGGGCGCGCATCAAGAACCACCTCGCAATCATCGAAGTCCGCGATGAACTCTCGATACTCGCGCAGCGCCGCCACGACCTCGAGAGAGTGCTCGCTCAGCAGTACGAGCAGTTGGTGGCTAAGTCGGCGTGGCTTGAGACAAAGGCCCAGGCATCAGCCAGAGTGCTATCGGCCTTGGAGAGCTACCGTGTGGCCATTCGGAGGATCGGCCAAGGCACAGGGCCCAACGCCATCCGCTATCGGCGCGATGCACAAAAGGCGATGCTCGACGCTCAAGGTGCTATTCCCTGCTGGATCATGAGCCATGCCAAGGTCTCCGAGAGCATGCCTGCCCAACTAGGTGTTTTTGACTTGATCATCGTTGACGAAGCCAGCCAGTCCAACCTCTGGGCATTGCCAGCGGTGCTACGTGGTAAGAAGATCCTGGTGGTGGGCGACGACAAGCAGGTATCACCGAGCGGTGGTTTTATCTCCGCGGCCAAGATCACAGCCCTCCGAGAGCGCTTCCTTTCTGAACAACCCTACGGTCGGGACCTGACCCCCGAGAAGTCGTTGTACGACATCGCGTCCACCGTCTTTGCGGCCGAGCGTGTGATGCTCGCGGAGCACTTCCGTTGCGTTCAGCCCATCATCGCTTACAGCAATAAGACCTTCTACAAGAACCAGATTCGCCCCCTTCGCGTGCCTAAGGCCTCTGAGCGCATCGACCCCCCGCTCGTGGACGCATTCGTTGAGCAGGGGGTGCGGGACAACCGGGACATTAACCGGATGGAGGCCGAGTTCATCGCAGCTGAGATCGAGGCCATCCTGCGTAACCCCAAGCTGCGCAATCGCACGATCGGGGTCGTGTCGCTCTTGGGGCCTGAGCAGGCCAAGTTCATTTACAACTTGGTAGTCGGCCGGGTTGACCTAGCCGAACTCGAGCGCCGCGAGTTCTCCTGCGGCGATGCCTATGTGTTCCAGGGCAGCGAGCGTGACATCATGTTCCTGAGCATGGTGGCAGACGCCACGCGCCATCACGCGCTCTCTGGACAGACCTTCGAGCAGAGATTTAACGTCGCCGCCAGCCGTGCCCGCGACCGCATGTACCTCGTACGCTCAGTCAAGCTCGACGAGCTATCGATGACCGACATCCGGCGCACGCTCGTCGAACACTTCACTATGCCATCGGACGGCGGCGAGGAGGAGAAGAGCCTCGTCGACCTGTGTGAGTCCGGCTTCGAGCGCGACGTGTATTCGTCGCTTGTGAATCTCGGCTATCGCGTCACGCCTCAGGTCAAGGTTGGTGCCTACCGAATCGACATGGTGGTGGAGGGAGCGAACGACACGCGCCTTGCTATCGAGTGTGATGGCGACGAGTTCCACGGGCCGGACCGCTGGCCGGCAGACATGCAGCGCCAGCGCATACTTGAGCGCGCTGGCTGGGTCTTTTGGCGGTGTTTTGCGTCGACGTGGTCGCTGCGTAAGGACGAAGTGCTAGCCGAACTCAAGGCACGGCTACATGCAATGGGAATCGAGCCGCTTGGGGCTCTGGAGCGCATACCGTCGATTGTCGAGAGTCGCGTGTGGTCGATGCCGAGTGCAGTTGCCGACAGTTCGGTTACATCTGAGGCTGGCGGCGCGGTTGCGGTGTAGACCAGACTCTACGGGACGGAGTAGACCACAAAGAGGCCCTGCGGAGCCAGAATCTGCATTTCCCGTAGGGGAAATTGCCTCGACAACGCGCCTATAGAGGGCTTCTGGGGAAGCCTCAAGAACGAAATGGTGCACAATCGCCCCTTTGCAAGCCGCACGGAGACCGAGGGCGCCGTCCAGGAATACATCGAAATTTTCTGCAATCGCCGGCGTCGCCACTCACGTTTTGGCCACCTCGCACCGGCTATCTTCGCCCAGTCTTACTGGAGGTCAGCAGCTCGAAGCGATAATGTCCACTATCGCTAGGACACCTCATCTCAATATCAGCCGGTATGTCAGGACCGCCTAACCGGAAGATGAAATCGATCTGCAGGCAGTCCACCAGGAGCTCTTGGAACTGGAACGAAAGATTGCCGAAGCAACAGAGCGACTAACAGTTTTCTGGAAGAGCTTGGTTTGCCGCTACTGGGAGGCCACCTCGATCGTCGCAGCGAGGAGGAATCGTCGCCATGATGCGTTCGGTGTCGCGCCAGTGTCGTGGAAATTCAAGTGAGCAATGAAAGAGCCCTAGAAAATCAAGTAGCCAATTGATGTTATTGGTGCCCCGAAACCGAATCGAACGGTCGACCTACCGCTTAGGAGGCGGAAAAGCTGCCTTTTTCTTTCAATCGCTTACGAAGCAACTCAATGAAAAACAAAGGATTTCGTACATTGCCATACACGGCAATACACGCCAATACACGGAGCATTTGCAGCGAAATTGCAGCGCAAAATGGTGGCGCACAAGATGCCAACCAGTTGTTTCAGATCGCGTTCTCACGAGTTTTAC
>JAWNZB010000095.1:0-7380 GCA_038447835.1 Candidatus Igneacidithiobacillus chanchocoensis
ACGATTTCCTCAAAGGTCTGCCCATTTCCGATAGTGAGGGCTTCGTCATCACCGACACCACTATGCGTAACCCCAAGTATCCTAATGTCTTTGCGGCAGGGGATGCAGCGGCAATTACTGTTCCCAAACTCGGCGGCATCGGTCATGCCGAGGGCGAAATTGTTGCCAAGCAAATCGCCAAGGATCTCGGGCGGATGAGCGCTGCCGAGGCAGACAAAGAGCTGGAGCCGGTGGTGTATTGCATCGGCGATATGGGAGGCAATCAGGCCTTCTACATCCGCTCCAACAGCTGGTTCGGAGGCCCCGATCAGGTCCTCAAGATGGGACATGTGCCCTTCTTGCTGAAGATGCAATACAAAAATCTCTTCTTCAAAACCCGTGGCAAGATGCCGGAGTGGGGCTTGGATGCCTCCAAACTCCTGGCTGAAAAGGTTTTTGCCGCGTAGAGAGAAAAATCTCGGGGGGCGTGACCCCCCGCCTTTTTCTTGCATGACAATAAAGGAGAGTAGTATGACCACAGAACAAACGGTTGCGCCTAATCTTAGCCAAGAACAATGGGCTGGACTGGCGCGTTTGGGAGACCTCGTTAACGGCACAGAATCCTTTTTGGGCAGTCCCGCGAGTGCGGCGGCGATGGGCGTGGCCTTGCGGCTCGGTGACTGGAATGAGCGTTATCAGCTCGACGGCAGTATCGATGAGTTGTTAGCAACCCTGAGCGCCCTGCGGGAAGCGGGAATTCTGCGCTGGGTTCGGAATAATGCGAGCTTTTTGCGCGATAATGCTGCACTTTTGCAGAGTTTCGTGCCACAAATGTTAGCCGTACTGCAGGAAATTCCTTGGGCGGTTTTACCCCAGGCGCTGCAACTGCTCGGCGAGCTACTGCCGCGGCTGCAGGCCGTCGCGGCCTTTGTGCAGGGTCCCGTTGGCAACGATCTGGTTGGGCAGCTCAAAAAATTGGGTGATCTATGGGAAGAGACGCGAGCAGACGAGAGTGTTGTCGCTGCCCTGCGTTTGCTGCGGCAGTTGCAGGAAGACGGTAATCTTGATCGCATTGCCGACCTGAGTCGACAAATTGGCCTCATGGCGGAAACGATCCCGGTCGAGTCGTTACTCGGCCAGCTCATTGAAGAGCAAGAGAAGGGCCCCCTACTGAGCAGCATCGCCACCCTCATGCATTCGAGCAAGGCCATGGCGCATGCCCTTGCCGATGCTGCCGAACATGAGGCAAAGGGCAAGGCCGGAGGAATTTCTGGCTTGTACCACATGCTGAAAGATCCTGACGTGCAGCGCGGTATGCGTGTAGTAGCAGCGCTGCCGGTGTATCTGCAAAAGGCAGGCGTTTTGCCGACGGAAAAATCGGCGGCTTGAGCAGCTAGCGGCGGGGGCAAATTGCCCCTAGGCCGGGGCTAGTGGTAGCATCGCGGTATTTATGGTCTACCAGCGAGGATATACATGGCTCTTGAGCGCACCCTTTCCATCATCAAGCCCGATGCCGTGCAGAAAAATGCCATCGGCGCCATCCTGAGCCGATTTGAGAATGCGGGGTTACGCATTGTTGCATCGCGCATGTTGCAGCTCAGTGCCGAAGATGCGGGCGGATTCTATGCGGTGCATAAGGCGCGTCCCTTTTACGGTGAGCTCTGCGCCTTCATGAGCAGCGGTCCGGTACTGGTTTCAGTCCTCGAGGGGGAGGGCGCCATTGCGAAAAATCGCGATCTCATGGGCGCCACCAATCCCAAAGATGCGGTGCCGGGCACCATTCGTGCGGATTTTGCCGACAGTATCGATGCCAATGCGGTGCACGGTTCCGACAGTGCCGAAACCGCAGCTTGGGAAATCTCTTACTTTTTCTCCCAGCGGGAGCTTTGCCCGCGCCCATGAGTAGTGTCGCCGACATTCCGGCCGCTGACCGTCCCAAGCTCCTCGGACTCGATAGAGCGGGTCTCGAGGGGCTTTTGGCGGAGTGGGGGGAGCCGCGTTTTCGGGCGGCACAAATTCTGCAGTGGCTGCACACCCGCCAGGTAACGGACTTTTCCCTGATGAGCAATATCAGCAAGTCCTTGCGGTCTCGCTTGGCTAGTGATGGCGACCTCAGCGAGCCTGCTGTTCTGCGTACCCAGCAGGCGGCCGATGGCACCCGCAAGTGGCTGCTGGGTCTAGACGATGGCAACGCCATCGAAACGGTTTTTATCCCTGAGGATGACCGCGGCACTTTGTGTATCTCCTCGCAAGTGGGTTGCTCCTTGGCCTGCAGTTTCTGCGCGACGGGCGCCCAGGGGCTGAATCGTAATTTGCAGACCCACGAAATCATCGCCCAGGTTCGCATTGCCCGTCAGGAACTCGGTTTGGATGCCATCAGCAATGTGGTGTTCATGGGGATGGGGGAGCCGCTACTTAATCTAAAGCAGGTCTTACCAGCGATCGGTTTGCTTTTGGATGATTATGCGTACGGTTTGAGTTCGCGGCGGGTCACGGTCAGTACTGCTGGAGTTTTGCCCGGGCTGGCACAGCTCGGCAAGGAAAGTCCGGTCAACCTCGCCATCAGTTTGCATGCGACCCAAAATGCGATTCGCGATGAGTTGGTGCCCATCAACCGGCACTATCCCTTGACCGAGCTGCTTGCTGCTTGTCGTACATATCCCCTTCCGCCGCGGCGCCGGATTACCTTTGAGTATGTGATGCTCGATGGTATCAATGATCACGATCGACATGCGCGCGAGTTGGTGCGCCTGTTGCAGGGCATTCCCGCGTTGGTCAATCTGATTCCCTTTAATCCCTTCCCGGAGGCGAAATATCGGCGCAGTAGTCAGGCGCGCATCGATGCCTTCCGGGAGATCATCCTACGTGCGGGCTTGATGACGGTAACCCGCAAGACCCGTGGTGAAGACATCGACGCTGCCTGTGGCCAGCTTGCTGGGCAGGTCCGGTCTGGGCGTAGCAGTATTCCATTGCGACTTACGAATTGAGGTATGAGGCGTACTGATTCTTTTCTCCGCCTCCTGTCGATCGCTACGGTTACCGTCGCGCTGGGAGCCTGTGGCTTGTTTTCAGGACCGCAGAAGACCACGCCCGCCCAAGAAGCGGCCGCGGCGGCACGTAATGCACCGCCCAATCCGCTCGCGTCTTTGCATGCTGCCCCTCCCGATCAGGTTGCCATCTATACTTCCTTGGGTACTGCGTACCTCCAGGAAGGGCATCCGCGGGCTGCCATACGCGAGTTGAAACAGGCCCTCACGCAGTCGGGCAAGCATGGTGACGCGTACAACGTGCTGGGCTTGGCATATCAGAGCCTGGGGCAGGCTGATCTGGCCGCCGATGCCTTTCGCAAGGCTTTGGATGAAGAGCCTAAAAACCCGGAATTTCTCAATAATTACGGCGCTTTCCTCTTAAATCAGGGAAAATACGCCGATGCGGTGCCAATTTTGGAAAAGGCCACCCAAGATCCCCTCTACAGTACTCCGCAGTACGCTTGGACCAACCTCGCCGCTGCGTACCGCGGGTTGCATCAGTCGCAGCAAGCCGTGGTGGCGCTGCAAAAGGCGCTCTATTTCAAGCCGGGATATCCACCCGCCCTACTGCTATGGGCCGAGATGGAATACCAGGGGCATGAAGTCAGCGAGGCGTACAGTCATCTGCAAGAAATTTTGGCCCAGGAGCCCGACAATGCCGAAGCGCTGCTCTTGGCCGGCCGGATTTCCTGGGAGCAGGGTCAGTCCGCACAGGCCCGCTCCTACTGGGAACGTTGTGTCAACGCCAGTCCCTACTCCGAGGCTGGCAAGGCGGCGCAAACCGATTTATTGCGGTATGGGAATTCGAAGTAATGGATGAAGCCTTTGCCACCGTTTTGGAGCAACTGCGCGCTGCACGCGTAGCGCGTGGTTGGGAGTTGGCCGAAGCCGCTCAGCAGCTCCACATCACCGCCACCCAAGTGGCGGCCATTGAGGAGGGGCGTTTTCAGGATCTACCTGGCAGCGCCTTTGCCCGCGGCTATTTGCGCAATTATGCGCGCTTGCTGGGCCTCGATGTGGAGCAGGTGCTTGCCGCCTGCGATAGACAGGCCGGAGGGGCTGGCACCACAGCCGCGCAGCAAGTCTTGCCGCGTAGTGAAGTTCCTCTGCTCGACTACAGTCGAAAAACCGTCGTTTTCTCTATACTGCTTGCCGTCGCCCTGATTGCCCTTGGTTGGTGGCTCTGGGGCAGCAGCGAAGACTCTTCCAATACGGTGCCGCCGACCAGTGCCGATGTTTCCGCCGCCAACCGTTCCAACGCGCAAGTGGCACTTTCCACACCCGCATCGCTTGCTGCCGCGCCTGTTGACTCCGCAGTGCTGAGTTCCCCAACAACGTCGGTCGCTTCTACTGCAGCTGTCGCCGCCACTACCAGTGCTACGCGTAGTGCCGGCCTAGCATTCCAATTTTCCGGTAACTGTTGGCTGCAAGTACGTGATAGCACGGGTCGCATCCTCGTTTCTACCTTGGCCAAGGCCGGGCAGGAGCTCTCCGTAACCCAAGGTCAGCCGCCGTATTCCATCCTGCTTGGCAAGGCCAGCGCGGTTCAGATCCAGTACAACGGCAAGCCGGTTGCACTGCCGGCCAATGCCTTGAACGTGGCTCGCCTGCAAGTGGGTGTGGCTGTCCCCAGCGCCGCAACGGCTAGCGCACGGAGCAGTGCCGTAGCTGCCCTTGCCGAGGGCAGTTCTGGCGCGGCACAATCTGCCCATCCCCATTTGCGCGTTGGTAGCACCGGGTCTGCAGTCTTACCCGCTGCCGATGCAACCACTACCCATGAGGTCGCCCATGCAACATCAGTCACCCATTCAGCGTCGTAAAAGTCGCCAGATCCACGTTGGCAAAGTTGCCATTGGTGGCGATGCACCCATTTCCGTGCAGAGCATGACCAATACCGAAACTCGGGATGTGGCCGCCACGGTGGCGCAGATTCGTCGCCTCGAGGCGGTTGGTGCAGACATCGTGCGCGTGTCTGTGCCAAGTATGGAGGCTGCCGAGGCCTTCAAGGCCATCCGCGCCCAAGTCGAAGTCCCGTTGGTGGCCGATATCCACTTTGATCATCGCATCGCCTTGCAGGTGATGCAGGATGGCGTGGATGGTCTGCGCATCAATCCGGGCAATATCGGCGCCATCGACAAGGCGCGTTTGGTAGTAGAAATGGCCAAGGACAAGGGGATTCCGATCCGTATTGGCGTCAATGCCGGTAGCCTCGAAAAGGATCTGCAGGAAAAATATGGCGAGCCAACGCCCGAAGCCTTGGTGGAATCCGCCCTGCGCCACGTTGCCATCCTCGATGAATTGAATTTTCATGATGTCAAAATCAGCGTCAAAGCCTCCGACGTCTTTTTGGCAGTCGATGCCTATCGGCTGCTTGCCCAGAAGGTGGATTATCCGTTGCATCTTGGCATCACCGAGGCCGGTGGACTTCGCTCGGGTACCGTCAAGTCGGCCATTGGCCTTGGTTTGTTGCTCAACGAGGGCATTGGCGACACCATCCGGGTTTCGCTGGCAGCCGATCCGGTCGAAGAGATTCGCGTCGGTTTCGATATTCTGAAGAGTCTGCACCTGCGGCAAAAGGGCATTAATTTGATTGCTTGCCCCTCCTGCTCACGCCAGGAGTTCGATGTCATCAAGACCATTAATGCCCTCGAGGCACGGTTGGAGGACATTCTGGAACCGATGGATGTGTCGGTGATTGGCTGTGTCGTGAATGGGATTGGCGAGGCAAAGGAAGCCGATATTGGTCTGACGGGCGGCGACAAACGCAGTATCCTGTACTATCGCGGCAAGCAGGTGGACCGAGTCGAGAACCACGATATCGTCGATGTTCTCGAAAAGCGCATTCGTGCCGAAGTGGCGGAGCGCAGCGCCGCCCGTAAGCAGGGCTGAGGCGCAGCTTGTCCAAGTCTCCCCTCGCCGCCGTGCGCGGCATGAACGATATATTTCCGGTGGAAAGCGCGCGCTGGCAACGCCTCGAGTACGCCTTTCGCGAGGTGCTCCGTCTGTATGGATGCGGAGAAATCCGGCTGCCCATCGTCGAGCATAGTGCGCTTTTTGCGCGCGCCATTGGCGATGTTACCGATATCGTGCAAAAAGAGATGTACACCTTTGCCGACCGGAATGGTGATTCTCTTACTTTGCGGCCGGAGGGCACTGCCGGTGTGGTTCGTGCCCTAATCGAGCACAGCGCCCTGCGCGGTCAGACGCCACGTCTGTATTACATCGGCCCAATGTTTCGCCACGAACGTCCGCAGCGCGGGCGCTATCGTCAGTTTCACCAACTGGGAGTCGAGTTCTTTGGAGTTGCGGGCCCCAGCGCCGATGCCGAGATCATCGCTCTTTCGGCACGTTTGCTGGCAGCCGCCGGCGTGTCCGCGCGGCTGCAGCTCAATTCCCTCGGAACACCGTCGTCGCGCGCCGAATACCGTACGCTTTTGCTCGATTTTTTGCGCCCAAAGGTCAGTGCTTTGTGTGGCGATTGCCAGGAGCGTTTGGAGCGGAATCCCCTGCGCGTTCTTGATTGCAAGATCGAGTCCTGCCAAGAGGTGGCCGCTACGGCCCCGCGTTTGTTGGATCACCTCGATGCCGAGTCGGCGGAGCATTTCTCCCTCTTGCAACACCTGCTGCGGGGGTTGGGTATCGAGTATGAGATCAACCCCCGTTTGGTGCGCGGGCTCGACTATTATCACCGTACCGTGTTCGAGTGGGTCGCAGAGGGTCTTGGCTCTCAGGGTACTGTTCTGGCCGGGGGTCGTTATGATGGTCTGGTGGCGCAGTTGGGCGGACCGGAAACGCCGGCCATCGGTTTTGCTACCGGCATGGAGCGCCTTTTGGCACTCACCGAGTCGGACAATAATGCCTCGGCTGGCGTCGAGCTCTTTGTGGGTGCCCTTGACGAAACTGCGCTGTTGAGTGCAATGCAGAAGGCTGAAACGCTGCGTGCACAGGGCTTGACGGTAATAACGGGTGGGCCAGCACCATTCAAGGCGCTGCTCAAACAAGCGCAGCGATCTGCAGCCCACTACCAAGTGGTTGTGGGCGCAGATGATCTTCAGGGGGGAGAGGTCCTGCTCAAAGAGCAAGAGGGGAATGGGGTTTGGCGTGGCCCCTGGCAACAGCTTAGTGGCGGTCTGCAGTCGCTTGGCGTTGATTTGCCGCTGGCAGGCCCCCATACTACGCGCCAGTCGTTCTAGGCAAGAAATCATGACGGGTACCGAACTTACCGAATCCTTGCAGCGTCATCGCAAGCTCCTTATTTTGCTCTTTGTGCTCGTTATCGTTGGGCTTTTGGGGTTTTTTGCGTACGATAAATACCAGCGCCACCAGCTTGAGCGCGCAGGGGTTTTGTATAGCGAACTCAGCGAAAGCCTTG
>JAWNZB010000096.1:0-7357 GCA_038447835.1 Candidatus Igneacidithiobacillus chanchocoensis
GCACAAGGCGCAGCGGCGGCGGGTATTGCCCTCCACCAGGGGGGAACCTATGCGGCGACCCAGGGGCCACGTCTGGAGACTGCCGCAGAAATCCGCCGCATCGAGCGTGACGGCGGCGATGTCGTCAGCATGACGGGCTGCCCAGAGGCGGTGCTGGCGCGCGAAATTGGGCTTTGCTATGCGCCCTTGTCTTTGGTCGTCAACCCGGCGGCGGGCAAATCCAAAGAGCCGATCACCATGGAAGGCATCGATGCGGTGATGCACGAAGGCATGGACCGAGTGCGCAGTGTGCTGGCGGCCACTGTCCCTCTCCTCGCCGACTGTCCACCCTGTAACTGCGGTCTTGCGGTTGGGCCCGATGCCATCAAGGCCCTGCACCAAGCCGCGGTCAAGGGCAGCAAAGCGCGTAATAGCGAGGCCTGAGGCCCAGGCGCTATGCGTGCCCAGCCTCAGCGCATGGTCACGAACTCTTCGGCGCTGGTGGGATGGATGGCAATAGTGTCGTCAAAGTCCCGCTTGCGCGCCCCCATGCGCAGGGCAACGGCAAATCCCTGTAGCAGCTCGTCCACCCCATCGCCAATGGCGTGCAAACCGACGATCTTTTCCTCCTGCCCCACGGTAATCAACTTCATGGCCGTGCGCTCTGGCTCTGCTGCGAAGGCGCGCAGCAGTGGCACGAAGCGGCTCTGATAGCACTTTACTTCGCTATCGCCGTAGCGTTCCCTTGCCTCCAGCTCGGTCATGCCCACGGTGGCAATGGGGGGATGGCTGAAGACGACGGTAGGGGTCAGGCTGGTATCGAGGTAGCGCTCGCTCTGACCACCGAAGAGGCGATCGGCCAGGCGCCGACCCGCGGCAATGGCTACCGGCGTCAGGGCCGGGGCGCGGGTGATGTCGCCTACGGCATAGATGCCGGGAACGGCGGTGTTCTGGTAGCGATCGACGGCAATGTAGCCCTCGGGGTCCGTTTCTAGTCCGACGCTGGCAAGGCCGAGATCCCCGGTCTGCGGGCGGCGACCAATGGCCCAGAGGACGGCGTCCTGCCCGCCCAAGTAGTCGCCCTGGGCAAAGTGCAGGCGCAGTCCGTCACTCTCCCGGGTGAGCTGGGTGACCTGCCGCTGTGGTAGGAGATTGATGCCCTGCAATTGCATCATCTCGAGCAGATGTTCGCGGAGCATGGGCTCGAAGTTGTGCAAAAAATGCCGCCGGCGCATGACCAGAGAGACATCGCTGCCCAAGGCGCGGAAGATGCCGGCAATTTCGACGGCTATGTAGCCTGCGCCGACGATGCTCACCCGCTGCGGGCGTTCGGTGAGGGCAAAAAAGCCATCGGAGTCGATGCCGAGTTCGGCACCCGGAATCTCCGGCCAGATCGGGCTACCCCCGGTAGCAAGAAGGATTTTGGGGGCGCGCAGCAGGGTGCCGTCTACCTGTACCTGGCCGCTGCCCGCCAGGCGTCCGTGCCCACGAAAGAGCTGGACGCCGTTGGTGTGCAGGCCCTCGGTGTAGCGGCCATGCAGCCTTTCGATGTAGGCGTCGCGGCGCTGTTTTTGCGAGCCCCAGTCGAACTGCCAGCGCTCGCCTGCAAAGCCGTAGCTGTGGGCAAGCTCTTGGCTGGCGGCAAAGTTGGCGCTGTTCCAGAGCAACTTTTTGGGTACGCAACCAACATTGACGCAGGTGCCACCCAAGGGCCCCTCGGCCACCAAGGCCACCGTGGCGCCGTAGGATGCCGCCCGATTGGCGCTGGCAATACCGCCGCTGCCGGCGCCAATCACGATCAGATCAAACTCTTGGCTCATACGAATCTCCGGCGGCGCTTCGGGCGCCGCGCCTCTGGGTGGGTTAGCGAACGCCGAGATGCTTGGCCAAATCGTCGGCGCCGCCAATGTGTTTGCCACCAATGAAGACCTGGGGCACCGTCGAGCGGCCGCTTACCGCGCGTACCGAGCGCGAGCTGATTCCCGTACCCATGCCGGTCAGGATTTCCTCAAAGACCATACCGCGTTCTTTGAGCATGGCCTTGGCGCGGGCACAGTGCGGGCAGCCGGCACGGGTAAACAGGGTAATGAACTCCGGGTCCTTGGCATTAGGGTTGATGTAGCGCAGCATGGTGTCGGCATCGGAGACCTCAAAGGGGTCGCCAGGCTTGTCGGGCTCGATGAACATCTTTTCGACAACGCCGTCCTTCACCAACATGGAGTAGCGCCAGGAGCGCCGCCCAAAGCCAAGATCGGCCTTGTCGACCAACATTCCCATACCGGCGGTGAATTCGCCGTTGCCGTCGGGGATCAAACGCACATTTTCGACTGCCAATTCCTTCGCCCATGCCTCCATCACAAAGGCATCATTGACGGAGATACAAAGGATGCTGTCGACACCATTTTCGCGCAGCACCGGGGCGAGTTCGTTGTAGCGCGGCAAGTGACTGGAAGAGCAGGTGGGGGTGAAAGCGCCGGGTAGGGCAAAGACGACGACGGTCTTGCCGGCGAAGAGCTCGCGGCTGCTCACATCCTTCCATTGATCGTTTTCGCGGGTGCGGAAGGTGACTTGCGGGACGCTTTTGCCTTCCATATTACAGAGTTTCATGTTGCATACCTCTCATTGGGGTTGGACAAGGACTGAACGTAGAACAATATTAGACGAATTCTAAATCCTCTGCAAGTCCCCTTGCCCCGCTCTCAGGCTAGCGCCAAAAAGCTCGCCGCAACGTCGAGGCCGCCATGACGAATCTGATAGTTGGCCTGGGCGCGCATCGCCGCCTTGGCGTGGTAGGCGATACCCACACCGGCCTTGCGCAGCATGGGCAAATCGTTGGCGCCGTCGCCAATGGCAACGCAATGGGCGGCATCGGTACCGGCGGCAATGGCGAGAAGCTCGAGAATATCGGCCTTCGCCTCGGCATCGACGATGTCGCCAATGACCTCGCCCGTGAGCTTGCCGTCGCGCAGGTCGAGTTGGTTGGCAAAGGCATAGTCGAGATCGAGGGCTTCTTGCACATGCCGGGTGAACTGGGTAAAGCCGCCGGAAACCACCGCCGTTTCCATCCCCGCCCGCTTGGCGGCGGCAATCAGGGCGTGCGCGCCGGGACTGAACTGCAGCCGCTCGCGAATGACGGCATCGATGGCGCTCACCGGCGTGCCGGCCAGGAGACGCACCCGCTCCCGCAGCGAGCTGCGAAAGTCCAATTCGCCTGCCATGGAGCGTTCGGTGATGGCGGCAATCTTGCTCTTCAAACCGAGGTGGGCGCCGAGCTCGTCGATGCACTCGATGGCAATTAGGGTCGAATCCATGTCGCTGATCAATAAACGAAAATGACCACTGTCCCACATGGGTGTCAAGGCGACGTCGACCGGAAATTCCATCAGCGCCTCGAGGAGTTGGTGGTTGACGAGGGCGAGATGGCCAGCGTCTCCCCAAATTTCGAGGACGAGTTCATTGCCTTGGGCGAGCAGCACTCGTCCCGGCAAAAAGGCGCGTAACGCGAGGCTGGTGAGGGCGCGGCGCAACAGCGTCGGCGTCAAGCTGCCCCGCAGCACCAAGCGCATCGCCTCCTCGTTTTCTGCCGCCGGTCCCCAGAGTACCTCGCGCTCCTGCGCCAATCCTTGTCGCGCCAATTCTTCGAGGAAAGGTTGCAGGGCGGCAAAATCCGCGGGCAGGCGCCAGGTCTGCAGCCAGGTACCGGCGATCTCTCGTTGTTCGATTTCGCCGCTCACCAGTTGCCCCATGCTGGTGGGTAGGGGCATGCGACCCTGGGCAGCAGGACTGAGTAGAACCAGGCGGGTAGCAGACATACGGCACTCCTTAGCGGGGTAGGGCGAGTTCTTCGATAAGGGTGAGCAGGGCTTGGCAGCGCTGTTCGCCGGCAGGTAGTTCGCGGCGGAACCGCAGGCGGTCCTGGCCTTCGAGCTGGAAGATCTGGGATTCCTTTTGGATTTTCTCGATCAATCGCTCTACCGGCAGATGATGATCGCCGGCAAGGGTCAGGCGCGCGCCCTGGGGGCCGGCGTCGATGGCGGTAATGCCCAACTCTGCGGCACGGATACGCAGATGGGTCTGGCAGAGCAAGGTCTTGACCGAATCGGGGAGAGGACCGAAGCGATCCACCATCTCCACCAGAATTTCGCCAATCCCCTGGGTTTGGCGCAAGTTGGCGAGGCGCTTGTACAGCTGCAGGCGCAGTTGCACGTCCGGGAGATAGTCGGCAGGGATGAGGGCCGGAGTGTTGAGATGAATCTGCGGTCCCTCGGCCTGCCGTTCTGCCAGGCTTTGCGGGTCCTTGCCGGCGCGGATGGCGGCAACCGCCTCGTTCAGCCACTCCATGAAGAGGGTAAAGCCGACCTCGTCCATGTGTCCGCTCTGGGCATCCCCCAACAACTCCCCGGCACCGCGAATTTCCAGGTCGTGGCTGGCGAGGGCAAAGCCCACCCCCAGCTCTTCCAGGGACTGGATGGCATCGAGACGGCGCTTGGCATCGTCGGTCATCGCCCGCGGCTCGGGGGTAAAGAGATAGCAGTAGGCGCGCTGATGACCGCGTCCCACCCGACCGCGCAACTGGTGCAATTGCGCCAAACCAAAGCGATCGGCACGATCGATGAGCATGGTATTGGCGTGGGGATTATCGATACCCGATTCGATGATGGTGGTGCAAAGGAGCAAATCGAAGCGCTGATGATAGAAGTCGAGCATGACCGCCTCGAGCTCGCTCTCGGCCATCTGCCCGTGGGCAATGCGAATGCGCGCCTCGGGAAGGAGGCGTTGCAGGAGCTTGGCACTGCGCTCGATGTCGCGGACCTCGTTGTGTAGATAGTAGATCTGCCCACCGCGATGGAGTTCGCGCTGACAGGCCTCGCGGATGATCGCCTCGGAAAACTCCTGCACAAAAGTGCGCACCGGTTGACGTCGCTGCGGCGGCGTGGCAATCAAAGAGAGATCGCGCAAACCGGCAAGGGAGAGGTTGAGGGTGCGCGGGATGGGGGTGGCGGTCAGGGTGAGCACATCCACCTCACTGCGCAGGGATTTGATTTTTTCCTTGTGCCGCACCCCGAAGCGGTGTTCCTCGTCGAGGATCAGCAAGCCGAGATCGGCAAAGCGTACGTCGCCCTGCAGCAGGCGGTGGGTACCGATGAGAATCTGGATCTTGCCGGCTGCAGTATCGGCCAGGATGGCGTCGCGCTCCTTGCCTTTTTGAAAGCGCGACAAGACGCCAACGCGAATCGGCAGCCCCGCAAAGCGGTCGCGAAAATTCTCGAAGTGCTGCTGGGCAAGGAGGGTCGTCGGCACCAATACCGCCACCTGGGCGCCGCTGTTGGCCACCAGAAAGGCGGCGCGCAGAGCGACCTCGGTCTTGCCAAAACCCACATCGCCACAGACCAGGCGATCCATGGGGTGCGGCTGTTGCAGATCGTGGAGGACGGCATCGATGGCCGCCTGTTGGTCTGGCGTCTCCTCAAAGGGAAAGCGCGAAACAAAGTCCCAATAGCGATCATCCGGGGCCGGAAAGGCGCGACCCGAACGCGCCGCGCGGCGGGCGTAGATGTCGAGAAGCTCGCTGGCGGCATCGAAGGCCTTCTGCCTCGCCCGGGCCTTGGCCTTGCTCCAGCGGGTATTGCCCAGGGCGGAAAGGGCCACCTCCGCGCTGTTGCCAACGAAGCGGCTGACGCGATCGAGCTGCTCGACGGGTACATAGACCTTGTCGGACCCAGCATAGGCAATGCTCATGTACTCGTTCACATCGCCATCGGCGGCAAAGGGCGTATCGAGGGCGAGGAAGCGGCCAATGCCGTAGTCCTCGTGTACTACGATGTCTCCCGGCTGCAGTTCGCCTAGATCGCGCAGAAGATGTTCCATGCTGCGCTGCCGCGCTCTGCTGCCCCGCCGCTGCGCAAAGATGCGATCGCCAAAAATCTGTGCCTCGGAAATCAGCGCGAGGTCGACGCGGCCGCGCTGGCGGTGCAAGAGACCGCGCTCCAAGGGCGCCACGGCAAGGGCGATGCGCACGGCAGAAGTCGCAAATTGGCGCCAGTCGGCTATCCGTTCGAGGGGAAGGCCTTGTTGCTGAAAATGCTCTGCCAAGGCTTCGGCACGGCCCGCCGACTCGGCGGCTATGATCACCCGGGCCGTTGCCGGTAAATCTTGCAGAAAGCGCTCCAGGCCCTGCAAAGGCTGGTCGCTACTGCCCTGCAGGGAGGGCGCGGGCAGAAAACCCTCGCTATCCCCGGCAGTAGTCTGCAAAATCAGTTGCGGATAAGCGCTGAGACGACTATGCCAATTTTCCGGGCTGAGCAACAGTTCCTCAGGGCGGAGGATGGGATGGGCACGATCGCTGCTGCGCTCGGCGTAGCGCTCTTCCCAGTCCTGGCGCAGGTGGTGCAGGGCGCCATCGAGATCCTCGCTGTAGACGATGATGGTGTCGGCGGGCAAGTAATCGCCAATGTCGCCGCAGTTGGGAAAGAAGAGCGGTAGATACTGTTCGGCGCCAGCGGGCACCTGGTTGCGCGCCGCGGCTCGATAGATTTCCGCTTGCTGCGGATCGCCGCTGAAGCGGGCGCGAAAAGCGGCACGAAAGCGTTGCAGGTCATCCGCCGCCACCGGTACCTCGCGCGCCGGCAAGAGCTCGACGCGCTCGACCTTGTCCAGGCTCCGCTGGGTTTCGGGATCGAAGGCGCGAATACTATCGATTTCGTCGCCGAAAAGCTCGATGCGATAGGGAAGGGGGCTGCCGCTCGGAAAGATATCGATGATGCCGCCGCGCCAGGCAATCTCCCCCGCTTCGGAGACCTCACTGACCGTGTGGTAGCCGGCGTCGATCAGACGCTGACGGAATTCTTCCAGATGCAGGGGATTGCCGCGCTGCAGCCAGAGAGCGTGCCGAGTGAGATATTCCGGCGGCGGCAGGCGCTGCAAAACGGCTGCCGCCGGGGCCAGAATCAGCCCCCGCCATTGCGGCATGGCAGCGAGGCTGGCCAGGCGTGCCGTGCTGATTTCCGCGGGTGGCTGCAGCCGATCGTAGGGCAGCACCTCGCGATCCGGAAATACCAAGGGGCTGGCCAAATCGGGGGCAAAGAACTGCCATTCCCGCTGCCACTCCTCGATGTCGCGGCTGGCCGCGACGATCAGCAACAAGGGCCGTTGTAACTTGCGCTGGAGCTCGGCAAGTAGCAGGGCCTGGGCTGCACCGGGGCTGGGGGGGAGATGATCGATTTTTCCGAGTTGGGGCAACAGCGACCCGAGCCAATCCATCTGCAAGATTCTGCGTCCCTCAAATTCCAAAGGGCACAGTCTATGCAGGGGGTAAGAAAACTGCAAAATTGCGCAGCACTCGGGTATGCTCTCGGCAGGGTTAGGGAGGAGCATGATG
>JAWNZB010000254.1:0-1322 GCA_038447835.1 Candidatus Igneacidithiobacillus chanchocoensis
TAGGCGTCCGGGGTGTAGTCGCCAGGCGTGGCGATCTTGGCCTTTACGGTGAGCGTGAGGAAGCCAACTTTGACGGCGCTTCCGACTTCCCATGCTTGCTTGCTGTTCTTGATCATCGCGTTCTCCTTCGTTTAGGCCCCGATGGGCGACCCCATGAACGAATAGTAGCCGGCACGATGTAGAAAAGCAATAGTAAAATATGCTTTTTTTGTGCCTGAGTGAAAAAACTTTCCCAGTGTTGCAAGAACGCAACAGGGCGCCAGCGGGCGGCTGGCTTGGTCTTGAAATGCAAACAGGCACGGGCCATGCGTACGGATGCGGCATAGCGTTGTTGTGAGCGCGGTCACTCTCCGTTAACAATCTCAAGGAAAATGCGCGATTGTTCTGCGCGTTCCTCGGGGCTGCCATCACTGGTTGCGTCCCAGGCGGCGGCATGCGCATCATCCAATACAGCACAGGCAGCGGCCCGGGCGGCATCCCTGGATGCGCCCCTATCGAAAGCCCAGGTGGCATTCTCCGCTTCCCAAGCGGCGACCTTGGCCGCGGCCAGCTCGGCATCTGTCGCCGCGCCATACGCATGGCGCTCGGCCACGTCCAGCGCGGCTATAGAGCGCGGATCTTTCATCAAATGCTGCACGCGACGGGTACATTTGACCGTAAACAGCCTCCATTGCTTGGCGTACTGCGGTTCAGCCCGCATGCACCAGATCGCATCGTCCAGGCCATTGATGCGCAAGATGTCTGCGTAAGCGAGCGGCTCGTCGTCGGGCACAGTTTTGCCCAGGCCACCAAGCAGCCTGCGCCAGCCTTTGGGGCAAGGACCTTTCGTGCGAATGCGATTGAGTGTTGTGGTGAGCATGTCGTCCTCAATTAAACGTGTATATGACCCTCAGCGTATAGGTTGCCAGCCAGATGGCCGGAAAGACGCCCATAGGCGTTTTATCGAAATAGTGGCGGCTAGACTGCTCCGCTCCGCCCGCGACATGCACAGGTTGACAACTCGACGACCTCGGCATCATCGAAAGCGTCCATCCCCGTCAATTCAGGGTAAAAAGTCCATCCATACAAGTCCTCAAAAAAGTGCTCGCGGGCGTAATCCTCGCACGCCTGCCGAAGCTCGCTACAGATTATCGCGATGTGGTGATAGGTATCTTGGCGGTATATGTAAAGCTTATACACGCATCCCCCCATCCTCGTCGTCCGGTCGCGATTCGCCCCTCGCACGCTCAGCATCTCCGATGCGCACTTGCTCTAGCGCGCGCCGCACGCCGATGGATATATTCCCCTCCCCGAGCGCCAGCGCAAGAGCAACACTCGATTCG
>JAWNZB010000255.1:0-1315 GCA_038447835.1 Candidatus Igneacidithiobacillus chanchocoensis
GCTAACCGCCCAAACCAGACGCGCTAGTTTACTGCATCACGCAGTGCTTTACCAGCCTTAAATTTAGGCGTACGACTTGCGGCGATCATGATTTCTGCACCAGTAGCGCATGCAATTCTTTGCGGCGGACGACGTCGTCCGGTGGCAACTGGACCTCGATTGTGCCCTGCAGCGCGGCATAGGAGATATCCGGGGCAACCCAGCCGAGTCGGCTAGCAATGCGCCGCGTGTAGGTATCGACCACCATCACCGGCAAATCCAAGGCATAGAGCAGAATGGAGTCGGCGGTTTCTTCGCCAACACCGTGTACCGCCAATAAGCGTGGGCGAAATTCGGACGCCGACAATTCCTTGGCCAAGTTCTCTGGTTTTTCCGCACAGCCCTGGTCCTGAAGGAATTGCACCAAGGCACGCAACCGCCGCGTCTTGATGCGAAAGTAGCCGGCAGGACGCAAACAGTCCTCCAAGGCTGCGGCCTCTGCTGCCAAGATGGCCGGCGCCGTCAGCAAATTGGCAGCACGCAGGCGGGCAATGGCTTTTTCGACATTGGTCCATGCGGTATTCTGGGTGAGGATGGCGCCAACCATGACCTCGAAGGCCGAATCTGCCGGCCACCAGGATTGCACTCCCCAGTACCCCGAGAGACGCTGAAAGAACCAGGTCCAGTCGGCGGCGGATTCCACCGTCATCTTCGCGGCGTGCCCCGACGTGCCGGCTGCCGCCCGGCCGCTCTGCCGTTGTTAGGTACCGTTGGCGCAGATTTGGCAGGGGTATCCTGCCAGCCTACCGCGGCAAGCAAGGTCGCGCGCTCTTCCTCGGGCAACTCTTCCACGTAACCGACTTTCAGATGACGCGGCATTTCGATGGGGCCGTAGCGGACGCGAATCAGCCGACTCACCGCCAAATTGAGGGCCTGAAAGAGACGCCGCACCTCGCGATTACGCCCTTCTTCCAGGGTAACATGGTACCAATGATTGGCCCCTTCCCCACCGGCATCCTCCACGCTCAGGAACTTTGCCGGCCCATCTTCTAGTTCGACGCCCGCAAGGAGTTGGGCAATTTGGGCGTCGCTGAGCCGACCGAGCACGCGTACCGCATACTCCCGCTGTAATTCGGAGCTGGGGTGCATGAGGCGATTGGCAAGGTCACCATCGTTGGTGAGCAGCAGCAGCCCTTCGGAGTTGAGATCCAGGCGCCCGATGGAAATCCAACGGCTGGCGCGCAAGCGCGGCAAACGGTCGAATACCGAAGGACGCCCCTCGGGATCGCGACGACTGCAGATTTCGCCGGCCGGCTTGTGATAGCGCAGAATGCGC
>JAWNZB010000256.1:0-1311 GCA_038447835.1 Candidatus Igneacidithiobacillus chanchocoensis
TGTGGTAATACTTGTAATAGGTAAACGGGCCGACAACGAGGTATATGTTAAGGCTTCCGACCGAGTGAAATCACTTCGGCAACAGGTGCAATCCCAGGCAAAGGAAGTGGGCGAGCTTGCGCAGCGCTTCCTTGAACGGCACCGGAAAACTTAATTGCACCGCATCCCGGCTGCAGTCCGGGATGCGGTGCTGTCACCAAGAATCCGCCTCCTGCGTCGTCTCCCCGTCCGCCTCCTCCCCCTCCCCCTCCCCGCCCTCTTCCGCCGCCTGGCGCAGCCACTCCTCCGGACACATGCCCCAGGGTATCCGATTGTTCACCGGGGTCAAAGGGATCGTCGTTCCAAGAAAGGGTGGCTGGGGATTGCCATTGTCCACCAGCCTTACCACGGCACGGTAATTGGGGAGGTTAACTAGGTCATCGGGACCGATATTGAGGGCGTCCTGCGCCTCATCGCTTGGGCTTAGCAGGTTGCCATAAACCCTTGCCAGGAGTTGGCTGGTCTGCAATGCCTCCTGCATTTGGCTGGTACGGAAGATAAAGAGGTTTTGAAGGAGTTCCCTCAAAGACCCCTGTACCTCTTCATTCCGGATTTGCGCCCAAAACTGAAAAGCAACGGTGCTCTGCGCCCCGAAGCTCCGGCCTTCGGCCAGTAGCTTGGCGAAGCTCGGGCAGACGAATCGGTGGGCCTCGTCTAAAACGATGGAGGTAATGGCAGGGTTGGAAAACCCGGCCCGCCGCAAGGACTGCCAGATCGAAGAGAGCAGGATTACGCCGAGAATCGCCGCATTTTCGTCTCCAATGTCGCCGCCGCTAAGTGACACGATTAAAACGCATTTATCTTCGATTAAACGGTCCAAATCAAGCGTTTTCGCCGGGGCTAAGGCAGACCGCATTGCCGGAGAGAAAAGCAGGGCCCCAAGTTTGTTCAGCGGCGGGGCCGTGGCCTCCGCGCCAAGGCGCGGGTTCTCCTGCCAGCTCGCGGCCGTGCCGGCAAACCAGTCGCGGACCGGCCCCGACGGCATTCGCTTCGCCAGTTTGCCCCAGGTCATCCAGCTCTGCAGGAGGCGCTGCGCTTTAAGCAACCCTTGGGCCTCCTTGCGAAGCTGGAACACGGCAAGAAACACATGCCGGAGAATGTCTTGACTGCGCGGGCCAATCGCCGTCTCGCCCCAGACCTGGATCATATTGAGAATCAATTCATCGACAATAAGATAAGGGTCAACCGGCAGGAGAAAAGGGTTTAACCCCCAATCCTGCTCCAGGCCAACCCGCCACACCGCCGCCTTCCGCCACGGCGGCAAATACCCCC
>JAWNZB010000257.1:0-1302 GCA_038447835.1 Candidatus Igneacidithiobacillus chanchocoensis
GGTGGATGCATTTGGCAGGCATCGAGCGGGCCAGCGTGCTGGGTGCCTCGCGTTACCCGAAAATCGACACCCGAGGGGTAGATGTGCTGCTGGCGCAAACGCCCTACCCTGGCCGCGTGAGCGCGGGCACAGCGCTGGTGGTGCACTATCACGACGCCATACCCGTGCTGATGCCGCATACCATCTCAGACCGAGCCTTTCACCAGGCCAGTCATTTCCAGGCGATGGCGGCCAACGTGCGCGACGGCGCTTATTTCGTATGCGTCTCCGAGGCGACCCGGCATGACTTGCTGCGTTTGTTCCCGCAGGCTGAGCCGCACGCGGTCACCATTCACAACATGCTGTCAGCGCATTACTATCCAACGGAGCCAGAACCGGAGCGGGTGCCGGGCATCGTGCGGCGCCATTTGCATGGCGAGTTCCGTCCTCCTTTTGCCAAGTCCAAAAGCAGCGCAAACACCTATCAGTTGGCACGCGCCTTTCCCAGCGAACACGAAAAGTCTGCCTTCTATGCCCAGGCGCTGGGGCCGGGGTCGCGGTTTTTGCTCATGGTCTCGACGCTGGAGCCACGCAAGAACCACATGCGTCTGATCGAAGCCTGGCAAGCCCTGCGCGACAGCACAGACCCCGAACTCAAGCTGGTACTGGTCGGGCATATCGGCTGGGACTATCACGACATCTTGAAGCTATGTTTGCCCGGCATCGAGCAGGGCAACCTCTTTTTGCTGCAAGGGGTGCCGGCAGATTCGCTGCGCCTGCTGTACCGGCAGGCTATGGTGACGGTGTGCCCCAGTGTGGGCGAGGGGTTTGATTTCTCGGGAGTCGAAGCAATGCGCTGCGGCGGCGTGGTGGCGGCCTCCGACATTGCGGTGCACCGTGAGGTGTATGGAGAGGCGGCGGTGTATTTCGACCCCTACGACACCCAATCTGTAGTGCAGGCATTGCAAACCCTGGTCTATACCGAAGACGCGCCAACACGCACAGAAGCGCTGCGCCACGCCGGACTGGAGCAAAGCGCCCGCTACCTGCCCGAGCGCATCGTGCCGCAGTGGGACAGGTTTTTGCGCGGGATTACTGGCAACAGCAGCAGCAACCCTGTGTTGTGAGCCTTTGCCGAAGCATGCTGGTCAGGAACCGAGGCTGCGGTCGTGCCACAGCTGAAAGGATGAACATCCCGCGCGCGTCAAGCCCCAAGGCTTGCCGCTACCATCGATAAGCCCAAAACTCAAAGGCTTTGACCGTACCTGTGTCACAACAAACTCGGATATCAACCCCTTGCCTTGCAGACAGATGATCGCCCCG
>JAWNZB010000013.1:0-36372 GCA_038447835.1 Candidatus Igneacidithiobacillus chanchocoensis
GATCCATACAAGGTCGACCGCTCCTCCTCTTACGCCGGTCGTTATGTGGCCAAGAACATCGTTGCCGCTGGCCTTGCTCGGCGTTGCGAAGTGCAGGTGGCCTACGCTATCGGTATCTCGCAGCCGGTGAGCCTGATGGTCGATACCTTCGGTACGGGAGTCATTCCTGATGACCGCATTGCCGCCTTGGTGCGGGAGCATTTCGACCTGCGTCCCAAGGGCATTATCCGGATGCTCGACCTACTCCGTCCGATTTATGGCAAGACCGCAGCCTATGGCCATTTTGGTCGTGAAGAGCCGGAGTTTACCTGGGAGCGCACCGATCGTGCTGCCGCCTTGCGGGCGGCTGCTGGCCTCAACTAAATCTTGGGTCTACCCCGAGGGGCGCTGCAGCCGTGCAAACGGTCAGGCTCGGGGAGGACTTTCGTTTCAACCGCGCTCGTCTTTCAAAGGAGTTGAATCCCGATGAATGCCGTGTTGCAAGATCAAGCCGATTACAAAGTTGCTGACCTCGCCCTTGCTACTTGGGGGCGCCAGGAGATCGGTATTGCCGAAACGGAAATGCCCGCCTTGCTGCGCATCCGTGAAAAATACCGCGCGGAACAACCCCTCAAGGGCGCCCGCATTGCCGGCTGTATCCACATGACCATCCAAACCGCCGTCCTGATCGAGACCCTCGTGGCCTTAGGAGCGGAGGTGCGCTGGTCTTCCTGCAATATTTTTTCTACGCAGGATCAGGCGGCGGCGGCGATTGCCGCAGCGGGCATCCCGGTCTTTGCCTGGAAGGGGGAGACCGAGGATGAATACTGGTGGTGCGTGGAGCAGACCATCCGGGGCCCCGGCAACTGGACGCCGAACATGATCCTTGACGATGGCGGCGACCTGACCGGTCTGCTGCACGAGAAGTATCCAGAACTTCTCAAAAACATCCACGGCGTTTCGGAAGAAACGACGACGGGGGTACATCGTCTTTGGGAGATGCTCGACGAGGGTACCCTGCGTATCCCCGCCATCAACGTCAATGATTCGGTCACCAAGAGCAAGAACGACAACAAGTATGGTTGTCGCCATTCCCTCAACGACGCCATCAAGCGTGCCACGGACCACCTCCTTTCCGGCAAGCGCGCCCTGGTATTGGGCTACGGTGACGTTGGCAAGGGCTCTGCGGCCTCTTTGCGCCAGGAGGGTATGATCGTGCGGGTAACGGAGATCGATCCCATTTGCGCCATGCAGGCCTGTATGGATGGCTACGAGGTGGTTTCGCCATACCATGATGGCCTCGATGACGGGAGTGATGCCTGCATCAACCGCGAGCTCCTCGCCCAGACCGATTTGCTGGTAACGGCTACGGGTAATCTCAACGTCTGCAACGGACGCATGCTACGTGCCTTGAAGGCCGGCGCTGTAGTTTGCAATATCGGCCATTTCGACAACGAGATCGACACCGCCTACATGCGTCAAGAGTGGCTCTGGGAAGAGGTCAAGCCGCAGGTGCATAAGGTCTACCGCGACGCTAAGCCTGGAGGCAAGGCAAATCCGAGCAGCCACGATTACCTTATCCTCCTCTCCGAGGGGCGTCTGGTAAATCTGGGCAATGCCACGGGTCATCCCAGTCGCATCATGGATGGTTCCTTCGCCAATCAGGTGCTGGCACAAATCCATCTCTATCAGGCGGGCTTCGCCCGTTTGCCGGAGGCAGAAAAGGCTGCCGCTATCCGTGTTGATGTGCTGCCCAAGCAGTTGGACGAGGAAGTGGCGCGTTACATGGTGGAAGGATTCTCAGGAGTACTGACCCGCATGACGGCGGAGCAGGCCGCGTACTTGGGCGTGCCGGCGGACGGACCGTTCAAGAACGACGCCTACCGCTACTGATGGCAGCGCCTGAAATTTCGGTGGAATTCTTTCCACCGAAGAATGCCGTTGGCGAGGAGCGTCTGCGCGAGAGCGCCGCCGCCCTCGCGGCCTTGCGTCCTGCCTATGCTTCGGTGACCTATGGCGCTGGAGGTTCCACGCAGGAGCGCACCCTGGCAACGGTGCAATTTCTGCAGGGGCAGGCCGGTTACGAAGCGGTACCACATCTCACCTGTATTGGCTCGACCGAGAGCGGAATTCGCGAGTTGCTGCAGCGGTACCGCGATTGGGGTGTCCGCCGTATTGTCGCCCTACGTGGCGACTTACCCGAGGGTATGGAAAACCCGGGATTTTTTCGTCATGCCAGCGATTTGGTTGCTTCCATTCGCGCCTTCGGTGGTTTCGAAATTCTCGCCTCGGCCTATCCTGACGTGCATCCGCAGGCTGTTTCTGCCAAGCACGACCTCGATTATTTGGTGGCCAAGGTCGAGGCAGGGGTGGATGCCCTCGTCACCCAATACTTCTACAATCCCGACGCCTATTTGCAGCTCCGGGATGCACTAGCGCGGCGAGGGGTACAGGTGCCCATCGTCGTTGGTGTCATGCCGATTCAGAATTACCAGCAGATCGCACGTTTTTCTGCCCAATGTGGGGCGGAGATACCGCGCTACATGCATTTGCTTTTTGAGGCCTATGCGGACGATCCAGCGTCGCAAAATGCGCTGGCGACCGATATTGTTGCCCGGCAATGTGCGCTGCTGCTTCGGGAAGGTGCTCCTGGCCTGCATTTTTATACCCTGAACCAGGCCGAGCCTACCCTCGCCATTGCGCAACGTCTGGGGATTTGAGCCCGCCGACTGCGCTGATATACACTCCTAACCATCCGCGATGTGCGCGCACTGGTTTTTTTGTCCATTAAGGAGCAGTAATCATGTCTAACAAGCATCCTGTCATTGCGGTGACCGGTTCGTCCGGTGCGGGTACCACCACCGTCAAGCACGCCTTTCACGATATTTTTCATCGTCTGAACGTCAACCCGGCGGTCATCGAGGGAGATAGTTTTCATCGCTACAATCGGATGGAAATGCGCGACGCCATCGCCAAGGCCGCAGAGCAGGGCAAGACCATCAGCCATTTTGGGCCTGAGGGCAACGATTTTGGTGCCCTGGAGGCGCTGTTCCGTCAGTATGGCGAGACGGGCACGGGTAAGATGCGCTATTACGTTCATGACGACGCTGAGGCGGAGTTACGCGGCAGCGCGCCCGGCACCTTCACCCCTTGGCAGGATATTCCTTCCGGTACAGATCTGCTGTTTTACGAAGGTTTGCATGGGGGTGTGAAGAGCGAGCAGCACGATGTTGCCAACTATGTGGATTTGCTCGTTGGCGTCGTGCCCGTGGTCAATCTCGAATGGATCCAAAAAATTCACCGCGATAACGCGCAACGTGGGTATTCTGCCGAGGCCATCGTCGATACCATCCTGCGACGCATGCCCGACTACATCAACTACATTACTCCCCAGTTTAGCCGTACCCACATCAATTTCCAGCGGGTACCCATGGTGGACACCTCCAACCCCTTCATCGCCCGGGACATCCCCAACCCAGACGAGAGTATGGTGGTGATTCGCTTCAGTGACCACCGAGAAGAGAATTTCCCCTACCTGCTGCAGATGATTCCCGGCAGCTTTATGTCGCGTAAGAATAGTATCGTCATTCCTGGCAACAAGATGGGCTACGCCATGGAGTTGATTCTCGGGCCGCGCATCGAGCGCATGCTCGCCGATCGTTAAGCGAGCCGCGAGCGGCGCCACCATCGTTATGATGGTGGCGCCTTTTTTGTTTTCCCGATCGGAGTTGGATCGCCGGGCAGGAGGGGCAGCAGGGCAAGGGCGCACGAAAAAGACATCTGCGCTGGTGCTGGAAGGTGGGCACTGGACCGCGCATGAACCACGGCGAATCTGCGCCAGCGGTATGCAGGGGCCTGGCGTCATGCCTGCTGTCATCGATACAGTGCTGAACCACAAGGAGGCGAAAGGCGTCACCAAGATTTACCAGCGGTACGACTATGCGAAAGAGATGGCCGAAGCTTGGGCAAAATGGGGACGCCATCTGGCTACTATGGTGGACCCTGTGCAGAATTCTCCAGAGGGTACTCGCAGCCGCTAGACCATTGCCGGGTCGGTGGCGTCTCTCATGACACCATCGCCAAGATCGGGAGCGAATCGGATGCAATCGGCAGAGCGATTTTGTCCAATCTTTTGGCCGATTGTAACCAGTAGAGGATGAGGGGCAGAATAGAGGCTGTTGCTGTATTCTAACTAACTGATTTTATTGGTCGGGGAGACAGGATTCGAACCTGCGACATCCTGCTCCCAAAGCTAGAAATATGCGGTTTTATGCGGTCCCATGCCGTTTTTCTCTCTCCCCTGCACCTATAGAAAACAATCGGTTACTGTTTACACTGATTCTATGCCGTCCTATACTGTCCCTGTCCAAGTGTAACCGGTAGTGTAACCGGTAAATCGATAGGGGGCAGATATGGGAAGCAAGCTACTCGACGCCAAGACGGTGGAGCGAGCCAAGGCGACGGCAAAGGAGACGATCCTGCGCGATGGCAGCGGCCTGGAACTGCGTGTCTACCAATCCGGTGGCAAGGTCTGGCAGTTGCGGTATCAGACGGAAGGCAAGCGGCGCATCTATCGCATGGGCGAATACCCTGGCGTGTCACTAGCCGAGGCACGAAGGAAAGCAGGAGAGCTTCGCAAGCTGCTGGACGCTGGCGTCGATCCCAAGGTCCACGAGGAAGAACAGGCCAAAGCCAAGCTCGAGGCCGAGCGCATTGCCAAGATGGAGCAAGCCGCCCGCAAGACCTTCGCTGACGTGTTCGATGCCTGGAACACGGTCAAGCTCTCCAAGCGCAAAGATGGTGTCGATCTGCTACGCGCTATCCGCAAGGACATCTTGCCCTTCATTGGCGACAAGGAGATTGGCGCTGTCACCCGTGGCGATATTATGCCCTGCCTGGACGTGGTGGCCGCCCGCGCACCCCGTATGGCTAACCAGTTGCTCACTACACTCAAGACGTTCTACAAGTGGGCATTGCTGCGGGATATGGTGGAGGCCAACCCACTGGCCGTAGTCGAGCAAAAGGACGTGGGCGGCAATCTCCCAAGCCGTGACCGTGTGCTGTCCAATGCCGAGATCGTGGACCTGTTCCGCAAGCTCCCCGAGAGTGGGCTCTCCCCTACGGTGCAAGCTGCCGTGCTGATTTGTCTCTCGACCGGATGCCGCCTGGGGGAGATATGCGCGGCACAATGGGCGCATGTCGATGGTGGCGTCTGGACGATCCCTGCTGAGAACGCCAAGAACGGCAAGAAGCATGAGATCACCCTATCCAAGTTTGCCGCCGATCAATTCCGTGTGCTGGCCGAGGCGCGGGAAAGTAGATGGTGCCTGCCATCCCCTAAGAGGCTGGGATCACCACAGACGCGCTTATCGATAAGTGGTGCGCTGCTGGATCGCCAGGCAGGAGGGGCAGCGCGGCGAGGGCGCACGAAGAATACATCTGCGCTGGTGCTGGGAGGTGGGCACTGGACCGCGCACGACCTACGAAGAACCTGCGCCAGCGGTATGCAGGAGCTTGGCGTCATGCCTGCCGTCATCGATGCCGCACTGAACCACAAGGAGAAGAAGGGCGTCACCGGGATTTATCAGCGGTACGACTACGCGAAGGAGATGGCCGAAGCCTGGGCAAAATGGGGCCGCCATCTGGCTACCCTGCGAGCACGGGCAAAAGGCATTGCACTGGTGGCGGGGGATTGATGCTACCTACGCAGAGGGCTATAGTGTCACCTGATTGGTTACAGGCATGATCCGGGGTTTTAGGCACAAGGGCTTGCGGCAATTCTATGAGACGGGCAGCAAAGCCGGAATCATTGCCGAGCAAGCAAAGCGCCTGAGCATACTGCTAGTGCGCCTGGACGCGGCACAGGGGCCGCAGGATATGGACCTGCCGGGTACGCGATTGCACCCGCTCAAGGGCACGATGGACGGCTTCTGGTCTGTTTGGGTGTCGGGTAACTGGCGGCTTACTTTCAGATTCACCGGATCGGATGCCGATGACGTGGACTATGTGGACTATCACTGAGAGGGCAACATCATGATGCACAATCCCCCGCACCCCGGCGAGGTAATCCGGGAACTCTGCCTAGAGCCGCTGAACTTGTCCGTAACCAACGCAGCGGAAGCTCTAGGTGTTACCAGAAAGGCCATGTCGGAGCTGCTGAACGGTCATACCGGAATCAGTCCTGCAATGGCTATGCGGCTTTCTCTGGCGTTTGGTGGCAGCGCCGAATCCTGGCTCACCCAACAGGCGCAGTACGATTTGTGGAAGATTCGCCAAAACCCGCCCAAGGTGCAGCGGCTGGTGGACGCATGAGGATTTGAGTTGTACCGCCATGCCCTAGGCTGATCCCCAAAAAGCCGGAATCCTTCACCGGCCTGAGCATGGCACCTAATTCGATGAAGGGCGCAGAGAAGGAGCGCAGATGAATACCTCTATAACCGTCATGAACGTCCGCAAGTTCATCGAAGTGGCAGCGGACGCCTACGTCCGGGGCGAAAACTACCGCCCGTATCCGCCGGTCATGAAAGAAGTAGCGACCTGGGGAGCGATTAAGTTCGTAGAGCCTCCGGCAGACTACCTCTGCCAACTTTGGGGCCCTTCTTTCTCGCAAGATGAGGCTACCATCTACAGACAGTTAATAGATCAACTGGTGAACGCACTCAAAAGCGGCGCCCTACCTTCCCGCAGGCCGCCGCTTATGGTGCCTAATCCTGTGGGCGACGTAAATCTAGAGAGTGACGTGATCTATCTCCATGAATTCAAAGCGTGGCTGGAGAAAAACGAACTACGCGCTCTCAGGAACTGGTATGCGCTTGTCATGGCCGCCACGGAGCCCGGGGCCGAGCCGGTACGCATTGAAGGGACGGAGCAGTCGGTACAGTTTCTGGAAAAACGCGGAAGGCCCACCAATAACGCCAAGCAGCAGGCGTACAATTATTATAGGGACCGGCAGCGCCAGATTGAGATTGCCCGCGATTTGCAGCAACGGGGCGAGAAGATCACTCCCGAGAACATGATTGCTGAACTGATGCGGTTAAGCAGTGAGAGGTTCCCCGGCTCCGACACCAGCAAGGAAACTTGGGCGACATCGAAAAACTTTACTATCACCCCGATTTACAAGGCTCTTGGCATAAGGCAGGAGCGACGATCCAAGAGACTGAAGAAGTCATAAATACGGAAATAATACGGCGAATAATTTTTTCAGAATTTAGATATTATTTCCAGATTTAACACAGAACCGGCGCAAATGCCGGTTTTTTAATAGCTTATGTCTATGGCTTCCATTCTGTCCAAAGCGATCCAATAGGAAGGCTTGACAGATTTTTTTTCACTGTAGATGGTGAGGTATCAGGTTCACAAATGAGGAAACCTGATATGGAAAACGAAGAATTTAAGCCCCGAGGGATGCGGGCACCGATGGCATCACGATATGTAGGGATGGGGCGGAGCAAATTTCTCGATCTGGTTGCAAAAGGGGTTGCGCCAAAGCCAAAGAAGCCTAGTGTCGGAGTCACGATTTGGGATAGACAAGACCTTGATCGATGGCTCGATTCGATGGGGGGTGAATAAAATGGCCGCCACCCACGAGAGCAACGACCAGAACAACCAGCAAATAAATGTTAGTACAATTCGAGCCTTACGTCACCTGCTGACGGCTGTTGGCAATTTGCAAACGGTGTCTGCAATTACTCAAGCCGAACAAGTATTGCTGGCCGAAACGCATCTATTGTTACGCAGCGAAGTTCGGCGGCTAGCGGGCAAAGGCGGTGCGCTATGATGGCCGCGATCCACTATCTCATTCTTTTGGCGCTCGTTGCCGACCTTGCCTATATCGGGCACGTCGCCCTCGGATTTTGGAGGGCGCGCCATGATCGATAGCTCCCTCATTTTTTCCAGCGTGAAGCATTGTCGCGATACTGTACCGCAGCGCCATGACGCCACCTGGGCACAGTTTGCTGATCGTCTACAGCATCCCGTAGTCAGGCTGCAAAAAGACGGTGTGGCGCTGATTTTCGCTGTCTTTGACACACCCAGCCGAAAAGACGAGGCAGTTACCGCCTGCACTGCCCTTGCTTTCGATATTGAGCAGGGACACGAGCCGGGCAGTCCACTACCGCTTGATCCCGAATCCCTGCACAACCGTCTTCGGGATATGCGGGTAGCGCACGTCATATGGACCACCTTTTCGCACGTACCGGAAGCGCCGCGGTACCGGCTGGTAGTGCCCGTTTCAGAGCCATTTGCTCCCGCGTATCTGCCCGACCTGCTGGGGCTGGTGGCTGACCGCCTAGGCATTGCCGAGATCATCGATCGGAAATGCACCAACCCAGCGAGGTTGATGTTCGCGCCAGCCGTGCATCCTGATCGAACAGAAGATTATCTGGCTTTCTCTTACCTGCACGTCTCTGCCCTCGATGTTGGCGATCTAGTGGCCGAGGTGCTGGACCTTCGGGAGCAGCGGCAACAGGAGCAGCAAGACCGGCTGCAAGAGCTTCGGGAGCGCCAGGCTGCACGATTGGCACGGCGGGCTAGTGGTGAGCAGCGGCAGGACGTTCTCAGGCTGATACAGCAATTCAATGTCGGCACCACGATTGAGGCGGAGCTTGAGCAAGCCGGGTACCAACGACGCGGCAAACGGTGGGTAGCTCCGACTTCGCATAGCGGCATACCCGGCGTCTCGATCCTGACAAAAACGGCAGCAGGCAAGGCATGGTCATTCCATGAAGGCGACCCCTTGGCCGATGGCAGACCGCACGATGCCTGGGATGTTCGAGTTGCATACCAATTCAACGGCGACCGCAAAGCAGCGGTTCGTGCCCTGTTGGAGGGAAGGCTATGACCCAAGATTTGCTAGAAATTGAGGGAACCGGGGGAACCGAGGGAACCGGACTGAATATAAAAGAGTTTTTTGGTTCCCCCGATGAGGGAACCAGAGGGAACCGGGGGAACCAGACCGAAGCCGAGCCGGACCCCCTCGACGAAGAAGAGCCGGAGATCGACGCGACCGTTCCCCTGGAAGCGCGGCCATTGTTCTTGACCTACGAGCAGCCAACCGGCCCCTACAAGCGCCCTGGGCTTTGGTATCACGGGATCAGCACGAAGGGCAGCGAGCCGGAGCCGATCGATACCTGGATATGCACTGCGGTTTTTGCGGAGGCGCAGACGCACGGCGCAGACGGCAGCAACCACGGTTTGCTGCTGCGGTTCAAAGCGTCTTCTGGAAAGTGGCGTACCTGGGCGTGCCCGATGCACCTGCTGGCCGGAAGCGGCGAGGAACTACGGCGAGAACTTCTCGACCGTGGTCTACGCATGGACCTAAACGCCAAGACGTTGTTGTCGCGCTGGCTCATGCAGAGCTACCCCAAGGAGCATCTGACGGCTGTTGCCTCGACGGGATGGTATGAACAGGCGTTCGTGCTGCCCAGTCGGATCATCGGCAGCGCAAAGGCGGTATTCCAGAATGAGGGTGCAGCGGATCACTACGAATCGGCAGGAACCTTTCTTGGCTGGCGAGATGGGATCGGGCGCTACCTATCCGGCAATCCGCTGTTGCTACTGTCTGTAGCTGCGGCGTTGGCTGGTCCCCTACTGTATTTGACCGGCAGACAGGGCGGAGGACTGCACCTGGTTGGAGACTCGAGCACCGGCAAATCCACGGCCCTGCTAGTGGCCGCTTCGATATGGGGAGGCCCGAGTTTCATTCGCACTTGGCGGGCGACCGGCAATGGCCTCGAGGGTGCAGCGGCAGAGGTCAACGATACCGCGCTGATCCTCGACGAGATCGGGCAAGCGGACCCTCGCGAGATCGGCAGTATCGTCTACGCCATCGGCAACGGCACCGGCAAGGCGCGTGCCAATCGCTCAGGTCTGGCGCGAAAGGTTACACGGTGGCGCGTCATGCTGCTGTCGAGTGGTGAACGCACCTTGGCCGCGCATATGGCTGAAGATCGTGGCAGGGCACCCAAGGCAGGGCAGCTAGTACGACTGCTGGACATCCCCGTAAAACGGCAGCATGGGCTCTACGACGAGCTGCAAGACATGGGAGGCGGCGCTGCCCTGTCCGATCATCTGAAACAGGCCACCCAACGGCATTACGGCAAGATCGGTGTCGCTTTCCTCGAGCGTCTTGTTGCCGAATCTCCCAAGCTGGACCTACCCGGCAAGCTGGCGGCAATCCTGAAGACCCAAGACTTCCATGCCCAAGACGGACTACACCAACGGGCAGCGGCGACATTGGCCCTATGCGGTATAGCCGGGGAACTCGCTCAGGAATGGGGATTACTGCCAATCCATTCGGGCGAGACGATGCAGGCAGCGGCGCTTGGGTTCCGGCTATGGCGGCAGGAACAGGGGCAAACTCGCACCGAAGAGAAGCAGGTTCTCCAAGCTGTGCAAGACTTCCTCGACCGGCATGGGGGTAGCCGGTTCGAGCTTATGGACACCGAAGACCCCGCCATTATCCGGGATCGTGCCGGGTGGATGACCAGAGACGGTATCTATCTTTTCACCGGCACCGGACTACGCGAAGCCGTTGCCGGGCACGACCTGACCCGCGCCCTCGATGCCCTAGACGCTGCCGGGTGGGTCGTTGACCACGATCACGGCAAGCGATCGAAGAAGACGAAGGTGGAAGGCAGAGCCGTTTCGCTTTACTGGATTCGCCCAAGGGAGGATCAGCAATGAGCCTTGCAGACGTGATTGCCGCTATGCCCTTGGCGGTTCCCCCGGTTCCCCGAGGTTCCCCCGCTGAGGGAACCGGAGAACCTTATATAAATCAGAGCGGTTCCCCGAGTTCCCCCGGTTCCCCCGCAAATATGCAAAGTTCAGTGGACTACGACACGGCAGAGCGCAAGGCGATCCAGTGGGAATCCGAGCAGCCGCCTTTTGATGATCCTACCGGCACGGCTGGCGTGCCTGGGTTCGATGACATTACCCCGATCACCGATGCCGAGCGATTTGCCATGAACATACAGCTACTACAAGGAGGTTCACGATGACCGACCAAGAATTGCACTTGCCTGACGTGTTCGCTGCCCTTGTCGCGGCGCAGAAGGCCCACGACGAAGGCGACATGGAAGAACTCGCTGCCTACATTGCCGAGGCGGGATTTTCGCTCTGTTGTGCCCTGCCTGGGCAGTATGCAGACCAAGCACCGGCAGCATGGTTCGATTGCCAAGGAGACGGAGTATGAACCCCAACGACGAAATCGAAGTTGAGCGCACGGGCAACATGGTTGCGGTGCGGATCAGCGCGGCCTTACAGCGTGTCTACGATCGAGCAGACAGGGATCCCCGGATGCTGGCCCTCGAGCAGCTCATGGACGAAGCCGAGGACGGAGCGACGGCAGAATTGATCTTGTTGGAGATGGCAAAGCGCCTGGAAGAACTGGCGTTGATGGAGGAAATGCAATGAGCGATGACAGCAAAATAGTGGGCATTTCTGGGAAGCGTCCGAAGCCACCACGTGCAGGTATGGGGCGGCCTGCTGGCACCCCGAACAAGACGACGCGGGCATTGAAGCAGGCACTTGAAGAATCCTTCGTCGAGGTTGGCGGGGTTCGCTGGTTGGTGGAGCTTGCCGAGCGAGAGCCAAAAGCCTATGCCTCGCTGTTGGCAAAGCTATTGCCGACGCAGATTGACGCGGATGTTACAGCGCATCCGCCGATTGCCAAGATCGTGCGCGTGGTCGTTGACCCGAAGAATGGTACCGAAAAGGAGTTACGGCCATGACGAAAAAAACGGAGCAGGCAATTGCACCCACCTGGGATACCGAACGCAACTGGCACACGCCCGATAAGTACGTCCTGTCCGTTGCCCGCCACCAACTCAATCATGCGGCACCCGATCACAGTCCGGAGTCTCGCCCCGGCTTGATGGCCGAGGCTTCCGAAAAGATGGTGGATATGCTGAATCCTCGCGATGGTACGGAAACGCTGCTGGCGATTCAGGCGGTGCAGGCGCACAACAATGCTTCGGAATGTCTGAGCCAAGCTTGGGCAGGGAATAAAACACCCGTAGTTCGAGACGCTTATCTCAATCGTGCCGCCAAGTTTATGCGCGTATTCCGGGAGCACGTCGAGGCCATAGATAAGCATCGACATGGCGGCAAGCAACAAATCGTTGTTCAGCACGTCAATGTCGAGCAAGGCGGCCAAGCGGTTGTCGCGGGCAACTTCGATAAAGGAGGGTGAGGGATGAGCAAAAAATCGGAGCCTGCACCCCTTGCAACTGCCCCTCGATGCACAGCCAAGTCCAAACGATCAGGGGTACAGTGCCGAGCACCCGCTGTTCGTGGGAAAAACAAGTGCAGGATGCACGGCGGCAAGTCCACCGGAGCCAAGACACCAGAGGGCAAGGAACGATGCAGGGAAGCCGCCTTTATTCATGGGTTCTATGTCGCTGAGAATCTGGCTCGATGGCGTCAGGTAGGCGCATGGCTTCGGGAGATCAACCGGAAGGCGAAAGGACGATGATCAGCATGGAAGAATTGCCATGCGATCCTATCTGGCATCATTATCAAGCCTCACAATAGAGGTTGGGATGAAACGCTTACTGATTGCTGCATTGCTTGCCATTGCGCCCGTTGCTTACGGCCAAACCTGGTATACCTACGATGGGCCCGGGCCTGGCTCGGTATGCCACAATGCAAGCAGGCTAGCCCGTTCCCCGTATAACTCGAGCATTGAGGCGTCCCCATGGTCCTTCCAAAAATGGGCCATGACTCAGCACTCTTACCACGGGACCAAAACTATCCATGGACCCCAAGGACAAAACGGCGTCGAAATATCTTTGGGCGCCGCACACTTCACGTATTGGCGATCTCGGCAAGCGTGCGTTGGTTATGCCGAGTCTGTCCGCGCGAAGGTCCACCGGGAGCTATATTCGTGCAGCGCCCCGTACGGTCAGCACCTGATGCGAGAGGCGGTCCACTCTATTGACGAGCAGAGCACCGGACCGTGGATGACCTATGTGCGCACCCTGCCGAATACTTTGGCAAGCACATGGCCTCATTCGCTGAGTTGCATGGTCTGGGTGACTACTAAGGGTTACAACGGCTACCCGCTCAAATCGCTGCACGCCATAACGATTCGCAAGTTGTCTCACGGTCGTGGATGGGTCGCCTCAATGGGTTGAAACCCTGGCCTTACCCTTTTCGGCGAGGCACTCTTTCGGCAGCTCGCGCAGAAGGCAAATCTGGCCCATTGGCCCGTAGTATGTAGTAGTATCCTAGAACCTACTACGCTGGCGCACGGCCACCGCTATTGAGTAGCGGCTGCGGAAAGGTCGAGCTACGATCGGATCGGTGCAGGAAATTAAACAGGCCCATCGCCTGGATGGGATATCCTTGGTGCCATACGTTTTGTTGGTAGTTCTTCCTCCGGCCAGACCGCAAGCGCAAACGCAGCTACCCACCCGAGTACCGTCCAGCCGCCGAAAAGGTTGATCACTATTACAGGAGCCGTGTACCTAGACCTCCTGGTTAATGTAACGGCTGTCGGTATGAAGTAAATGACAAACAGGATCAACATGATCGCGCCGGAAAGGTCGGCGAAGAAGGAAATCAGGCTATGAATGTGCATGGGTTGAAAGTGTTTCCTCCTGCTGAAAACTGAGGCTTGATTAGACTCCCAACATCTCGGCCTCGCCACTGCGAGGCGTGATTCCATGCCGTTCTGATACATGGTATTCCGCCTGATCCTCTGGCCGATTGTAACCGGTAATGTAACCGGTAGAGGGTGAGGGGCAGAATAGGGGCACTGTCGCTGTATTCTAACTGCCTAATTTTATTGGTCGGGGAGACAGGATTCGAACCTGCGACATCCTGCTCCCAAAGCAGGCGCGCTACCAGACTGCGCCACTCCCCGCGCGCCGAGGATCATAGCCCGGCAGCGTTGGCCCGGTCAATCGAGGCGGGAGAGCTTGCGGCGCAGCCGATCGAGCTCGCTGCGCGCCAGAGCGATACCGTCATTGAGGCGCTGCCGCTCCTTCTCGGTAATGTCCTTGCCCTTTTCAACCAATTCTTCGCTGTAGATGGCGATGGTGTCGAGCAACTCCTCCACCCGCTCGTTGATGCGTTCCCGCGAGGTAGCCATGCGATCCCAGGCACGATTAGCCTGTTGTCGCAATTGCTCGCGGGTGCGCTCGCCGCTTTGGGGCGCAAAGAGCAGGGCAGCAACCGCCCCCGCCAAAGCGCCGGCGGCCAAGGCTGCGCCCAGGGCGCCGTAACTCAAACCATTGTCCGAATCGTAATCCATGGTATACCTCCGTTAGGTGATGACGGTGGGGGCCTTGCGGCCGGAAAGGGGTTCCAGGCGGGTGAGGTCTTTGCCGAGTTGGATCAGCGGGGCAAGGAGGCGTTGCGGATCCCGGTGTAACTGATCCGGTTCGCGCACGTAGGCCTCGTGATAGATACGTAGTGTGGCGCCGGCGGTGCCGGTGCCGGAGAGACGAAAGATGAGTCGGGCGCCGTCAGTAAAGAGGATACGTAGGCCCTGATGGGCACTGATGCTGCCATCGATGGGGTCGGTGTACGCAAAGTCGTCGACCATGGCTACCTCGCGGCCAGCCAATAGCTGCCCTGGCAACACCGGAAACTGCGCGCGCAGCCCAGCGAGCATCTGCTCGGCACTCTCCGATGGCAACTCCTCGTAATCGTGACGGGTGTAATAGTGGCGCCCAAAACGCTGCCAGTGTTGGTCGAGAATCTCCCGCACCGACAGGCCGGTGCTAGCGAGCACCGAAAGCCAGGCCAAGACCGCCCAGAGGCCGTCTTTTTCGCGTACATGGTCGGAGCCGGTGCCAAAGCTTTCCTCGCCGCAGAACGTGATTCTTCCGGCGTCGAGCAGGTTGCCAAAAAATTTCCAGCCCGTTGGGGTCTCGAAGTGTTCGATGCCGAGGGCCTCGGCCACTACATCCGCCGCCTGACTGGTGGGCATGGAGCGCGCCACCCCATGCAGCCCGCCCGCATAGGTGGGAATACAGCGCGCCTGGGCGGTGAGAACGGCCAGCGAATCGCTAGGGGTAACAAAAACCCCACGGCCAAGAATCATGTTGCGATCGCCGTCGCCGTCCGAGGCTGCACCAAAATCTGGCGCTGCGTCAGAAAACAGGAGGTCCGCCAGAGGCTTGGCGTACACGAGATTGGGGTCGGGATGGCCGCCGCCAAAATCCGAGAGGGGGACGGCATTCTGCACCGTGCCGCTAGGCGCGCCGAGACGTTTTTCAAAAATTTCCACGGCGTAGGGGCCGGTGATGGCATGCAGGGCATCGAAGCGCATCCGAAACGATCCCTGTAGCAGACGGGCGAGAGCAGAGAAATCGAAGAGCCGTTCCATCAAATCAGCATAGTCGGCAACGGGGTCGATAATGCGCACTCGCGTGTTGCCTACTAGCAGTTCCGCCTCGCGATCGAGATCGATGTCTGCGATTTCTGCAATCAGATACCTCTCTATACTCTTGCTGCCCGCCCAGATCTGCTCGGTCAGCGCCTCGCTCGCCGGTCCCCCATTTTCGCCGTTGAATTTGATGCCAAAATCCTGTTCCGGTCCGGCGGGGTTGTGCGAGGCGCTCAAGATGATCCCGCCCCGCGCGCGATAATGACGGATGACATGGGAGACGGCTGGCGTCGAAAACAGACCTTGCCGACCGATCAGCAGTTCGCCCCAATCATTGGCAACCGCCATCTTGATAATGGTTTGGATGGCTTCGCGGTTGAAGTAGCGTCCGTCGCCGCCGAGGACCAGGGTCTTGCCCTGTCGATCGGGAATGGCGTTGAAGATCGCTTGCACGAAATTCTCCAGATAGTGCGGCTGCTGAAAAACTCGCACTTTCTTGCGCAAGCCAGAGGTACCGGGGCGTTGATCCGGGAAGGGCTGCGTCGAAACGGTGCGGATATCCATGGGCTCACCTTAGTGATCGAGGGGAATGTCCAATACCGTCGAGCTCCGCGCCGCGTCGGTACGTACCCATAAAGTATAGCCGCCAATCTGCCAGGTGCTGACGACGATCCCTCCTTCTTGGATGGCCGCGAGACTGGCTCGTCGCAGGTCTTCGTCCATGCTCTCTTCCCAATCGCCGGTCACATGCCGACGCAAGATCTCCTGCGGGTCGATGCCGCCGGCCTCGAAGATACTCTGCGCGTCTGGCGATAAAAGGATCGTGCCGAGGGGAAACAGCATTTTCGCGCGCACGTCGCTCATAGGGTAAATCCTTGACTGCGAAGAAACTCTCGGCTCGGTTCGGCGCACTCGTTCATGAGGCGAATGCGATGGGGATTCTGCCGTGCTTGGCGGGCGAGCCGCTGCGGGGCATCGAGACCTGCCGCTGCGTAGACCGCCGGGACCGGAAAAAAGGTGGTGTACAAAAACTGCCGCATCACTTCCCGCAGGAGGGGGCTGAGAAGACGTCGCTGCGCGAGGTTGAGACGACGGCTGCGGCGCTGCACCGTCACCCGGGCAAAAGCCATGTGGCGCGCCTCCTCACGGCTATGCAGTTGGGTGATACCGAGTACCGCCGCGGGCAGGGTCTTGTCACGAAGGATGAAGCGATTCATCTGGTCCGGAACGTTCTCCCCGATGAGGATGGTGGCCCAGAAGGCGGCAGAGCCCTCGGGCGCGATGCGAGCAAACCACGTTGCCAGCCGCGGGCGTAGCTTGGGCGGCGTCAGGAAGGGCAGCTGCGCACGGTGTTGCAGTTCTAGGAACATCAGGCTGTGGCCGACCTCTTCCCGCAGTTCGTGCAGTTGGTAGTGATAGCTCGATGTGTCGCCGTACAGATGCGCTAGGGAGTGACTACCCAGGCGTTGGATGAACAAGGCTTCGAGCCAGAGTCCCAGTTCGCAGAAAGAAACGAATTCTACTTGGGAAAGTCGTATTTTTTCCTCGACGCTGAGCGCCGTATACTCCGCCGTGCCGTACAGCGAGATCAGCGACTCCGGCAGCCATGGCCGATCGGGGTCGAGTTCGTCCCAAGGAATCTCTTCCAAGGGATCACGATAATTGGCGCTGTGGCGACTTAGGCGCTGGATGAGTATGTCGTGGTGACGCTGAACTACCGCCATGTAAGTCCCGCCCGTCAGTGATGCTAGTTCGGCATTCTGCCACGGCTGGGCCGCTGACTCCAAGAACGTTCCTGCCTACTGGGCTGGCGCCGATGTTTGCGCAGGCGCAGGGGAGGGCGCAAAATGTTGCCCTGCTTTGCCGAGGTGCCCATGTTCGAATCCCTCAGTCAACGTCTTAACCAGAGTTTCAAGGCCCTGCGCGGTCAGGCGCGGCTGAGCGAAGACAATATCCGCGATGCCCTGCGCGATGTGCGTTTGGCCCTGCTCGAGGCCGACGTGGCGCTGCCCGTGGTCAGGGACTTCATTGCCGAAGTGCGCCAGAAAGCCCTGGGCGAGGAAGTACTGCGAAGCCTGAGTCCGGGCCAGGTCTTCATCAAGATCGTCAACGACGAACTCACCCGCCTGATGGGCTCGCACAACGATCGTCTCGATCTGCAAGCGCGTCCTCCCGTGGTTATCCTCATGGCCGGGCTACAGGGCTCGGGTAAGACCACCACTAGCGCCAAACTGGCGCTTTGGCTCAAAGAACGCGAGAAGAAGCGCGTGCTGCTGGTCAGTACCGATGTTTACCGTCCGGCGGCGATGGAACAACTGGCGAGCCTCGGTAAAGATATCGACGTTGCCGTCTTCCCGAGCAACCCCCAGCAAGCACCGGTACAGATCGCTCGCGATGCCTTGGAGGCAGCGCGCAAGCAGATCTACGACGTCCTCATCGTCGACACCGCCGGACGTTTGCATGTAGACGCCGAGATGATGGCCGAGGCGCAGGCCCTGACCGAGGCGGTGCAACCCACCGAGCTGCTTTTCGTGGTCGACGCCATGACCGGGCAGGATGCGGTCAACACGGCCAAGGCCTTCGACACCGCTCTGCCGCTCACCGGGGTGATCCTCACCAAGGCCGATGGCGACGCCCGCGGCGGCGCTGCTCTCTCCATTCGCGCCATTACCGGTAAGCCCATCAAATTCTTGGGGGTGGGTGAAAAGGTACGCAAGGGCCTGGAGGCCTTCCACCCGGAGCGCATGGCCTCGCGCATCCTCGGTATGGGAGATATCGTTAGCCTGGTTGAGCAGGTGCAGCAGGATGTCGATCTCGAGCAAGCGCAGCGCATGACCGACAAGCTGCGCAAGGGGCAGGGCTTCGATCTCGAAGACTTTCGTGAGCAGTTGCGTCAGGTGGAGCGCATGGGGGGCTTGGGCAGCATTCTCGACAAACTCCCGGGCATGGGTGACTTGCCCAGCGAGGCACAAGATGCGCTGCAAGACAAAAAACCCATGCGACGTCTGGAGGCGATCATCAATTCGATGACCCCGGAGGAGCGGCGTCACCCGGATATCATTAAGGCTTCGCGTCGCCGGCGTATTGCTGCGGGCTCAGGAACGACGGTGGCGGAGGTCAACAAGCTACTCAAACAATTTGAGATGATGCAAAAGATGTTCAAAAAAATGGGTAAGGGCGGCAAGGGCTTGGGACGCTTGCTGGGCATGAACCCCCGGAATTTGATGAAAGGCGGCTTGCCCTTTCAATAGGTCAAATTTTTGGGTATGATTCGCGCCTTTCCCGCCGCAGCGATGGCGGCGTCGACAGACTTTTGTGAGGAATGACTATGGTAGTGATTCGGATGGCTCGGGGTGGCGCCAAGAAGCGGCCCTTCTACCACATTGTGGTGGCCGATAGTCGTGCACGCCGAGATGGGCGCTTCATCGAGCGTCTGGGTTTCTATAACCCCGTCAGCAGTCCCTCGGAGCTGCGCATCGATAAGGAGCGCGCCGCCTACTGGTTGTCCCAGGGGGCACAGCCTTCGGATACCGTGGCGCGTTTCCTCAAGGCCGAAGGTGTGAGCAAGACGGGTGTCAGCGCCGCCTGAGGTTGAGAACTGGATACCGTTAGGGCGGATTTCCGGCCTCTACGGTGTCCGGGGTGCTGTGAAGGTTTTTTCCTACACCGAGGATCGAGACGGTATACTTGATCACCCGGTTTGGTACTTAGGCGCGGCGCGCCAGCCCTACGCGGTCTTGGCGGGAACACTGCAGGCAGGTGCCGTAGTTGCCAATCTGGCGGGCGTGGAAGATCGGGAGTTGGCGCGGACTCTCATCGGTCAGGAAATCGCCATCCCCGCGGCGGATCTTCCGCCGCTGCCGGAAGGGGAGTATTACTGGCGCGATCTGATTGGTCTGCAGGTGGTCAATCGAGAGTCGGTACTTCTCGGACGGGTAAAGAATTTGCTGGAAACCGGGGCTAACGATGTCTTGGTGGTTGTCGATGAAGCCGGGGCCGAGACCTTGATTCCTTGGACGGCCGAGGTCACGGTGGATCGGGTGCAGCGGCAGATTCAGGTCGATTGGGACAAGAGCTGGTAATGCGCTTTGACGTTATCAGCATCTTTCCGGAGTTGATCGAAGGATATTTTCAGGCCGGGATTCTCGCGCGTGGTCGAGAACGCGGGCTCCTTGCGCTGCAAGTCTGGAATCCGCGGGATTTCAGTTTGTTGCCACACCGGCGCGTAGATGATCGACCCTTTGGTGGCGGTCCAGGGATGCTGATGCAGGCGCCGCCCCTGGCGGCTGCCATTGCTGCTGCGCGGGAGCAGAACCCGGGAGCACCGGTAGCGTATTTGTCGCCGCAGGGGCGCCCGCTGCGCCAAGAGGATTGTGAGCGGTTTAGCAAGCGTTCGGGGATGATTCTTCTGGCGGGGCGCTACGAGGGCATCGATGAGCGGATCATGATGGCAGTCGATGAGGAATGGTCGCTCGGGGACTATGTTCTTGCTGGTGGCGAGTTGGCAGCGCTGGTGCTGATGGAGGCAACGGCACGATTGCTTCCGGGCGTTCTTGGGCATGCGGCTTCCGCGCAAGAAGACAGTTTTGCTGCGGAAGATCTCTTGGACTGTCCGCATTACACCCGTCCAGAATCTTGGCAGGACGTGGTGGTGCCAGCGGTGCTGCTGTCGGGAGACCACGCTCGCATCGCCCGCTGGCGACGCGGCCAGGCGCTGCTGCGGACGCGGGCACGGCGGCCCGATTTGTGGGCGCAACGTGTTTTGACGGCAGAAGACTTACGTTGTCTGCATGAGGCAGAGAGCGAAGATGAGTTTGGTAGGGTGTGAAGGAGAAGGGCAATGAACATCATCGACGAAATCAACCAGGAACAGATCAAGAGCGAGATTCCCGATTTTATTGCTGGGGATACCGTTGCCGTGCACGTACGCGTGAAGGAAGGCGAGCGCGAACGTGTGCAGATCTTTGAGGGTCTGTGTATCGCGCGGCGCAACCGGGGCGTGCACTCTTCCTTCACCGTACGCAAAATCTCGAGTGGTGAGGGCGTCGAACGGGTTTTCCCGATCCATTCGCCGCTGGTCGCCAAGGTCGAGGTCAAGCGGCGTGGCGACGTTCGCCGCGCCAAGCTCTACTACCTGCGCGATCTCTCCGGTAAGGCTGCCCGCATCCGCGAAAAACTCGGCTGATGGAAGAGCTGCAGTCCGCCGTCTTGCTTCGGCAATGGCGGATGGCTGCGCCAGCGGAGCAGGACCGTAGCTGGGCCGATGCAGATCTCCGCCGGGCTCTTGCCAGTGCTGTGGTGAACGAAGGCCTGTCCCTGTCTTGGGGACAGGTCGATTTGCATTCTAGCCGCTGTTGGCTTGCCCAGCTCAACACGGTTACCGCGGCGGCCTCCTTGCCTGGACGGCTGGCAGCGCAGCTCTTGCAGGCACCGCTCGCTAGCGAGAGGGAGGCCGTGCCCCTGCAAACGTGGTCGCAGATCCGCGCAGATGCCCCTCTGCCCATCGATATGGAAGTCGATATACTCGCCGAAGCGATCGAACAGCGGGACAGCGACCGACTCTTGCCCCTGCTGCGCAGCATGGCCGAAGATTCCAAGGCGCGGCAGATCGTCATCGATCGATTACGCCTGCGCGTAGCCGAGGATGGCTATGCCCACGGCTTGCGCAGCAGCCTCTTTCACGCCTGGGCGCAGCTTGTCGATTATCTTCCCAGCAGCGACTTCACCCCTCTGACCATGCTGGTTCTCACCCAGCACTGGAAGCTACCCGAGGCCTGCGCCGTGGTGGTGCCCGAGGGACGCGTCGAGCGGCGCGCCGAAACCGGCAAAGCGCTGCTGCAAAGTCTGCGCGAACGCGATTTGCGTGCCTATATGGAGCATTTGCGGGGCATGGGCGATCAGCCTTTGGCGGCCCTGCGCCAGCTCCTTTTGGCGCTCGGTTTGATGATCATCGAGTACCCGCGCGGCGAATCTCTTGTCGCTCTCGGTGAAATTTACTTGTGGTTGGCCGCAGTATTACAGATGTCGCACCGCAGCCTACGCCGCAGCCGACGCATCCTCTTTAGCGTCGCTGCAGATTTGTTTCGTTTTGCTGGATGGACGGCGCAACGAGACTGGCCGGGCTACACGGAGATGGCGGCGTTTCGCCATACCCTGTCGGAATCCACACAACCGCAAACGTACAACGAAGACTGGCAAAGGGTGCTGCAGGTACAGGCTCTTGGCTCGGAAGCCTTGGTCGACTGGTACCAGCAGCGGGCGGCTCGGCAACTGTTGCAAGCGCCGGTGCCGGATACTCGGTTTTGGGCCCATTGGCAGGAAACCCAGGCGGCCATCCAAGCTCTTGCTGGACCGCTCCTCTGGATTCATCCCCTGGTATTCCTGCGTCTCTATCCAGAATGAGCCGCTGGCTCTATCGGGCCGGGGCCCGCGACGTCTTGGTACTGGAGTTTGCCGAGTCTGTGCTGTGTTCCCTGTCGCGCGCGACCCCTGCGGCTGACCAGGAACTTCCCGAGCTCGGGCGTCGGCATCCCGCAACGCAGGTGCTGGATGCCTATTTTGCTGGTGACTTTTCGCGTTATGCCCAGCTCTTGGCGCAATTATCTATCCAGGCAACGGGTACTCCCTACCAACTGCGGGTTTGGCATGCTCTGCGAGAGATCCCACTGGGTAGTGCGTATACCTATGGCACCCTGGCGCAGCGCCTGGGGAGCGCACCCCGTGCCGTTGGTCAAGCCTGTCGGCACAACCCTGTAGCTATCCTTATTCCTTGCCATCGCGTTGTTGGGCGCCACGACTGGGGCGGATATGGCGGACAGCGGAGCGGACCCGAACTGGAATGGAAGCAGTTCCTTTTGCAACACGAAGGGTATCGCCATGGGTCAGACTGAGAGCGATCGCATTCCGCGCGACGCCGACATCGATGCCTACCTCGACGCTCTGTGGCTGGAACGCAACCTAAGCCCGCTTACCCTGCGCGCCTACGCGCAAGATCTCGAAGCGCTGCAGGCCTATCTCCAACCAAGGTGTTTGCGCCAGGCAGTAAGTGCCGACTTGGCCCGCTTTCTGGCCTTTCGCCTAGGTGGCGGGGCGGCCCTGCGCAGCGTACGACGCCTGCTCTCCAGCTTCCGTAGTTTCTATGCCTATGCCCTGCGGGAGGGATGGGTTGCGCAAGATCCTAGCCAGGATTTGCAATCGCCCCGTCTTGGGCGCCCTTTACCACAGGTACCTTCCGAGGCCGAAATCGAGGCCCTTCTCGCTACCCCGGATGCCAGCCAACCCCTGGGACTGCGCGATGCGGCAATGCTCGAGTTGCTGTATGCGACGGGGCTGCGGGTTTCGGAACTGGTAGGGCTGCAGCTGGCGCAGGTGGATTTGCAGGCGGGGGTGCTCAAGACTTTTGGCAAGGGGCGCAAGGAACGCTTGGTGCCCATGGGCGCCAGCGCCCAAGACATGGTGCTGCAGTATTTGCGACATGCCCGCCCAATCCTGTTGGGTGGGCGCGCGGAAACGGCGCTCTTCCTGAGTCAACGCGCTCGTCCCATGACGCGACAGCGTTTTTGGCAGATCATCGGCCACTACGCGCGCTTGGCGGGAATCTCTTATCCGCTCTCACCCCATAGCCTGCGCCATGCCTTTGCCACCCACCTTCTTGATCATGGCGCGGATCTGCGCAGCGTCCAGCTCATGTTGGGGCATGCCAAGCTCAGCACAACAGAGATCTATACCCACATCGCGCAGGCACGCCTTGCTGCCCTGCACGCCGCGCATCACCCACGCGGCTAGGCAGGGGGTAGTCCTCTCAGTCGCCCTTTTTTGGCAGGCGCAGCACGATAAAGATGCTGGCCTTACCTTGGCGAATGAGGGCCGGAATCGGTTTGTCGGCAGGCGCTGCGTTGACCAGTTGCTGCAACTGACTGGGGCTGGTTATCGGCTGTTGATCGAACTGCTCGATGACCATGCCCGGCTGTATTCCCGCCTCTGCGGCTGCCCCATTGTGCACGTCGAGTATCTCAACACCCTGCTCAATCCCCAACTCTTTACGGATTTTGCTGGATAGTGGCCGGGCGCTAATTCCCAAACGGGTAATTTTTTCGATGTTGGAGCTTGGGGTTGGGCTGGTTTCCAAAGTCGACGCCTTTTGCGGGTTGGGTAGCGCACCCACGGTAATCGGCAGGTTCACGGCCTTACCCTGACGCAGAATACCGATTTGCACCGTCGCCCCGGGCTTTTTCGTGCCGACGAGAAGCGGCAGCTGGCCAACACTGTACACTGGCTTGCCAGCAAAGGTGACAATCACGTCGCCAGGGCGCAGGCCCGCCTTTGCCGCCGGGCTGTCCGGCTCTATCGAGGCTACCAGAGCCCCCACTGGCTCACTCAGGTGGAGGGCTTCGGCCATATCGGGGGTGACGCTCTGCACCTCGACTCCCAGGTAGCCAAACTGAATGGCGCGATGTGCCTTGAGATCATCCACCACCGACATGACAGTATTGATAGGAATAGAGAAAGAAAGTCCCATGTAGCCGCCGTTATTGGTGTAGATTTGGTCGTTAATCCCCACTACCTGACCATACATATTGAAGAGCGGACCGCCGGAATTGCCGGGATTGATGGGCACATCGCTCTGGATGAAGGGAATATATTCATCATCAGGCAGAGGGCGTTCGAGCGCACTTACCACCCCTTGGGTGACGGAGTTGGAAAAGCCGAAGGGTGTACCTACCGCGAGGACCCATTGTCCAACTTTAAGGTCGCTCGAGTTGCCAATGGGCGCGGTGGGTAGATCGGTGGCATTGATTTTGAGCAAGGCCGTATCATAGCGCACCGACAAACCGATCAGCTTTGCTGGATAGGCATGGTGATTGGCGAGAGTGACGACGATGTGCTTGGCGTGGCGGACCACATGGGCGGCGGTGACGATATAGCCGTCGCTACTCATGATAAAGCCTGAGCCGAGAGATTCTACCTTCTCCTGTGGCGGCTGCTGCCCCTGTTGGTCTGGCGAATGAAAATGCTGGAAGAATTGATAAAAGGGCGAATTCGGTGGGAAGGGATTGCCCGCCCCGGGCACGTCGCGTTCGGAGGTAGTGCTGATGTTGACCACTGCGGGACCGTAGCGCTGCACCAGGGGGGTGAAATCGGGAAGCGAAACCAAGGGCACCAAAGGGGCGCTTTGCAGGGTGGCGGAGCTCGGGGTTGCTGTTTGCGTTTGGACTTGCCCCTCAGCCGCCCCCGAAGCAAGCGCGGTTACCGCTGCGGCGATGAGCAGCGCGCGGCACTGGGAAAAGTGAGGAAGAAAGGTCGGGCCAGGCATCTCGTCATACTCCTTCTGTGCCCGTAGGGGCGCTGCGACGGAGAGCGCTCCGCCAGAAAAGCGAGCTCAATACAAGGCCCGCGCTAATTTGCTGCGATATTCGTTGACAAGGGGGTGCTCCTTGCCAAGGAGCAAAAAGATCTTGAGCAGGGTCTTGCGCGCGAGATCGTCGCCGTATTTCCGATGCCGTTGCACCATCTCAATGAGTTGGTCGAGGGCGACTTGCTCACGCCCTTGCAAGAGCTCACGCAGCGCCTGCTGATACATTGCTTGAGCCTGTTCATCGCCCTGGCCCTCGCGAATCCGACGCGCGATTTCCTCGCTGGGGGGCGCGTCGCGCAAAACCGCCGAAAATTCGATCAGGGCGCGTAGGGCCTCGACTTCTTCGCTCGTTTGCGCGGCAGGGCTAAGGGCGTTGACCTCCGCCTCAGCAGCAGCGAGTTCGCCTTTACCAACGAGGAGGCGCGCCAATTCTAGCCGCGCTTCGTCATTACGCGGATCGTTGGCGAGGGCGGCACGGAAAGATCGCTCCGCAGTCTCTACGTCGCCGCGAGCGAGGGCTTCAAGACCCGCGCGACGCTGCTCGTCTCCCGCTTTCGGCAGGATCTTGTCGAGAAACTGACGAATGGCAGACTCTGGCAGCGCGCCAGTGAATTCATCGACTACCTTCCCGTTACGGAAGGCTTTGACCGCCGGAATGCCGCGCACGGAGAACTGCCGCGACAACTCGGGATTCTCGTCGGAATTGATTTTGGCGAGGAGGAAGGCCCCCTGCATTTCTTCGGCGATGCGCTCGAGTACCGGGCCTAGGGCCCGACAGGGTCCACACCAGGGCGCCCAGAAATCGACGAGGACCGGGCGCTGGAAGGATTCCCTTTCCACCACTTCGGCAAAGTTGCCAAGATTGGCCTCAATTACTTGTGCCGTCACTGCCATGCACTACACTCCTGCATTTGCTTTCTGCTCTTCATGGTAGGCGAGGATATCTTTAGGTCTCAAGGGGCTATTGTGCCCGTAGCTTGTGCATCTCGTCGACAATTTGCAGCAGTAGGGCGCGGGTGCTGGCGCCAAGCCCGCGGCTGAGGCGCTCTACATCCATCTTGCCCTGGGAAAGGGGGCCAAGACAGGCCCCCAAACGCGCCATTTCGCCACCTGCGCGCTGCATTTGACTGGTCATCTGTCCGAGCCACTGCAAGGCACTGGCGTCGCCGCGCTGGGCTGCGACCACAATGCCGGCAATGCCGGGTGCGGCAAATTGCGGGTCGGCGCGATTTTCCAAGGCAGGTAGACGGGTCGGGTCTTGTAGTCCCTCAAGAATCGATTCGACGACGATGCCATCCTCCGCGTCCAAGCCCAGGCAGAGGACGGTGTCCCGCTCCCCCGCTAGTATCCGGCGCAGGCGCTCCACTAGGGCTTCCCAGCCGTTGGCCTCGGCTACCCGCAACGCTTCCTGCGCTACAGGGCGCTGGTCCGGGTTTTGACATGCCGTCACAATAAGAAGAATAAGTTGGGCGTGGGCGCGGCGAACCTGCTCGCGTAGGGTTGGAAGTTCTGACACCAAATGCGTCTCGACTGTGGCAAACTCTTTGAGTTTGTAACTTGCCTTCACTAGAATGTCAAAAGGTTGCAGAACTGGAGCGAAGACTTGGCCAAGGCGTGGTTGGCGAGGATGGAAACTTGGGTTCGAGGGGGTGCGGAAATTGTTCGCGACCACCCCGGGGCCTGGGCGCGCTTTTTGCTTTTACCCCTTGCTCTAACCCTTCTCCCATTGCCTTTTTGGTTGATGTACGGAATTGCCCCTCTGGGACTCCTCGGGGGTCTCTATTTGGCGGGTCGCTGCGACGGGCAAGTCTACGAATGGCCGCAGTTGCGGCATGCCTTGGGGGTCGCGATTCTCTGGGGGATGATCCTTACTCTCTTCGGTCTGCTCTTCGAGTTTGGTCGGGAGACTGTGTTGCTTGGCGCTTTGCTCAGTGGCATTCAGGGCGAGCATTGGCAGATCGGTCCGGAACCGGGTTTTTGGGGATGGTGGATGGGCTTTAGCGAGCGCATCACTGACCTCGTCCTGACCCCGTACTTCTGGTTCTCGCCTGCCTTTTTTGGGGTTGCCCTGGCTCTCCACAAGGGACATGGTTGGATCGAGGCAGAGGTCGAAACCACCCTTGCCCTGTTGTTTCGGCAGGAGCTGCGTGACCCCCTAATCGCTCTTTGGGCTATTCTCCTCATTGCTAGCGTGTTGCTGCCTCTGCCGGCCCAGGTTGGGCTTGCCCTCTTGGTGTGGGTCCTCGGCCCGCCTGTCGTGCATGTTGCCTATGAAGACATCTTCGCCAATAAGCAGCGCCCGCGACGCAAGCGTGAAGGTAGGGCAGTCAGCCTGCCGGTACTCCAGGTTCAGCCACAAAAGGTGCGTGCCAGTTGAATCCCCTTCATGCCCGTAGCGCAGATTTTGCGCTTGAGTGCTGCAGCTTGGCCTTGCTACTGTGCGGCCAGGAAAAATTCTTAACCCAGGAGCCCTCATGTTTTCCGCATCTTTGAAGCTTGCTGATTTCGATCCCGCCTTGGCACAGGCCATGGAGCACGAGCGCCTTCGTCAGGAAGACCATGTGGAGCTCATTGCCTCCGAAAACTATACAAGCCCTCTAGTAATGGCAGCCCAGGGTTCCGTGCTCACCAATAAATATGCCGAGGGTTACCCCGGCAAGCGCTACTACGGGGGCTGCGAGTATGTCGATGTGGTCGAACAACTTGCCATCGATCGCGCCCTCAAGCTTTTTGGTGCCGAGCACGCCAATGTGCAGCCGCATTCGGGTTCACAGGCCAATCAGGCGGTCTACTTTTCGGTGCTCAAGCCTGGGGACAAAATCATGGGCATGAGCTTGGCCCATGGCGGTCACCTCACCCACGGCGCCAAGGTCAATCTCTCTGGCAAGGTTTTTGAGGTAGTAGCCTATGGCGTGCGTCAGGAAGACGGCCGGATCGACTATGACGCCATGGCCGAGCAGGCCGAGCGCGAGCGCCCGAAGATGATCGTTGCCGGCGCCAGCGCCTACTCGCGGATCATCGATTTCGCGCGCATTGGCGAAATTGCGCGCAGTATCGGCGCGTACTTGCTGGTCGATATGGCCCATATTGCCGGTCTCGTTGCTGCCGGTTTGCATCCCAGTCCGGTGCCACATGCGGACTTTGTCACCACTACCACCCACAAGACCCTGCGCGGGCCCCGCGGCGGCCTCATCCTCTGCAAAGAGGAATATGCCAAGAAGGTCAATTCACTGATTTTCCCTGGGATTCAAGGTGGTCCGCTGATGCACGTCATCGCCGGTAAGGCCGTCGCCTTCCAAGAGGCCTTGCAGCCGGATTTCCGCCAGTATCAGGCGCAAGTAATCCGCAATGCCCAGAAGTTGGCGGCGGTGCTTGCCAGCCGCGGATATCAGGCGGTCTCCGGTGGTACCGACAACCATCTCTTCCTCCTCGACCTCGGCGAAAAGGTGACGGGTAAAGATGCCGAGGCCGCCCTTGGCAGTGCCAATATCACCGTCAACAAGAATGCGGTTCCCTTCGATGCGCGTCCGCCCGCAGTCACCAGTGGTATCCGTATTGGTACCCCGGCGGCCACTACCCGCGGCTTCGCCGAGACAGAAATGGAGACCTTGGGTGCTTCTATCGCGGATGTCCTCGACGCGCCGGAAGATACCGCAGTCCGCGAGCAGACCCAGGGGCGCATCATCGAACTATGCCGGACGTTTCCGGTGTATGGCTAACGGTGCACTGCCCATTCTGCGCACACGACGATACCCGCGTCGTTGATTCTCGCATCGCCGACGACGGCGAGTCGGTACGTCGGCGACGGGAGTGCCCGGAGTGTGGTCAGCGTTTTACCACCTTTGAGCGGGCGGACTTGGGCTTTCCCATGGTGGTCAAGGCGGATGGGCGCCGCGAAGTCTACCGGCAAGAAAAATTACTCTCTGGCCTGCAACGCGCCTTGAGCAAACGCCCCGTCCCTACCGCGCAGATCGATCAGGCGCTGCGCAAGATCGAAAAACAGATTCGCGCGCATCCCGAGCGCGAAATCCCGGCCCGGCGCATTGGCGATTTGGTAATGGCGGCGCTGCGCGAGCTCGACCCCGTGGCCTATGTGCGCTTTGCCTCGGTATATCGACGCTTTGACGATCTGCAGGCCTTCAGCAGTGAGATTCAGGCCTTGCTCGAGCCCAATTCCGGCAACGAAGATGGGCATTGACGCTACTGATGAAGAGTATATGCGTGCTGCTTTGCGCTTGGCCGAGCGTGGCTTGCGCAGCACGCATCCCAATCCGCGAGTGGGCGCGTTGCTGGTTCGTAATGGCGAGATTGTCGGGCGCGGCGCCCACTTGCAGGCAGGTGCCCCCCATGCCGAGGTCTTTGCTTTACAAGAGGCGGGTGCTCGCGCCCGGGGAGCAACGCTCTACGTTACCCTTGAGCCTTGTGTCCACCACGGGCGCACTCCCCCCTGCAGCGATGCAGTCATTGCCGCTGGGGTAGCGCGGGTGGTGATGGCCATGGAAGACCCCAACCCGCTGGTAGCCGGCCAAGGGGCCGCCCGACTACGTGCGGCGGGGATTGCTGTCGATTCGCCCTGTTGTGCAGCAGAGGCAAACTGGCTTAATCGCGGTTTTTTACAGCGTATGCGCGGCGGGCGTCCCTGGCTGCGGGTCAAGCAAGCCGCCAGTCTCGACGGTAAGTTGGCCCTAGCCAGTGGCGAAAGCCAATGGCTGACGGGCGCAGAGGCGCGTGCTGACGTGCAGGAGGAACGAGCGCAGGCCAGTGCCATCCTGGTCGGGGTCGGGACCATTCTTGCCGACGATGCCCGCCTCGCTCCCCGTCTCGGCGTCGACTTGCCCCGCCATCCGATCAAAATTGTCCTCGATGGACGATTGCGTACACCCAGTAATGCTGCGGTCTTGCACAGTCCGGGCGAGACTTGGATTGTCCATCGCGATGACCTCGAGCCCGCTGCCGGGAGCGCACTGCGCGCCGCCGGCGCCCGTCTAGTGAGTCTACCTGCCGCTGCCTCTGGGGTTGGCGTCGAGTTTGGCGCGTTGATGCAGTTTTTGGCTGCAGCGGAAATCAACGAAGTCCTGGTGGAGGCGGGACGACGCCTAGCCAGCAGTCTATTGGCCGCTGACTTGGTTGACGAATACCTGCTTTACCTTGCTCCCCTGCTCCTCGGTCGCGAAGCCCTCCCCTGGGCTGAAGTCGGACCCTATACGACGCTTATAGAGGTTCCCCGCTGGCGGTTGCGGGAGACGCGGACTCTGGGAGACGATGTCAAACTGCGGTATCTCTGTCGGGAGGATCATTGATGTTCACCGGGATCATACAAGCGGTAGGTACCTTGCAGCAGCGTCTGCGCATGGGCGGTGATCAACGCTTCTGGATCGACGCCGGTGCACTCGATCTGACCGACGTACAACTGGGCGACAGCATTGCGGTTTCCGGGGTATGTCTAACGGTGGTGGCCCTGCAGGACAAGCGCTTTGCCGTTGATGTCTCGCTCGAAACTGTCGAACGCAGCATTCTTGGTGACCTCTTGACCGGGGCTCCGATCAATCTGGAAAAGGCCTTGCGCCTCTCCGATCGCCTTGGCGGGCATCTGGTGGCCGGCCATGTAGATGGCGTTGGCACCCTCCTCAGTGCGCAGAGTTCCGGTCGCTCTCGGGTTTACCGGGTGCGAGCGCCAACCGAACTGCTGCGGTACATCGCCAGCAAAGGCAGTATTACGGTGGATGGCATCAGTCTCACCGTGAATGCCGTGTATGATGACGGCTTTGCCCTCAATCTCATCCCCCACAGTCTCGCCGAAACCACGGCACGGCACTGGAAGCCAGGACAACGCCTTAACCTCGAAGTCGATCTTCTCGCCCGCTACCTCGAGCGCCTCATGGCCGACGGCACGGAAAGCGCGCTAGAATCTCGCATCAGCGCCGCGTCTCTGGCGGCAAAAGGATATTCTTGATGACCGAAGCCCGCATCAGCCCCACGGAAGAAATTCTCGCGGAGATCCGCGCCGGTAGAATGGTGATCCTCATGGATGATGAGGATCGCGAAAACGAGGGCGATCTGATCATCGCTGCCGAACATGCTACCCCTGAGGCTATCAACTTCATGGTACGCGAGGCCCGCGGCCTAGTCTGCTTGCCCTTGACCCTGGAGCGCTGCCAACAACTGCAATTGCCGCAGATGGTACGCCACAACACGGCGCAGTTAGGGACGGCATTCACCGTTTCCATCGAAGCGGCGCGCGGGGTGAGTACGGGCATTTCTGCTGCCGACCGGGCCACGACCATCCAGGCCGCCATTGCCGACGATGCTGGACCTCAGGACATCGTTATGCCTGGACACATCTTTCCCCTTGCGGCCCAGTCGGGCGGTGTACTGGTGCGCGCTGGCCACACTGAGGCCGCTGTTGACCTAGCGCGCCTTGCCGGTTGCAAGCCCGCCGGAGTGATTTGCGAAATCCTCAATGAAAATGGGGAGATGGCGCGTCTGCCCGATTTGCTCCCCTACGCGGCCCGCCATGGCCTCAAACTTGGCACCATTGCCGACTTGATTCGCTATCGCCTCGAACGAGAACGCATCGTCCGGCGCGAGGCAAGCGGGCCCTGGCCGAGTCCCTGGGGTGACTTCACCTTGCATCTCTATCAAGACTGGATTTCTGGTGATACCCATTTTGCCCTCGTGAAAGGACAGCCGGAGCAAGATCCTGCTCCCACCCTTGTCCGCGTGCAGGTTGGCAAGACGCTCACCGATCTCTTTCTCGGCGATCAGGGCCCGGTTGCCCACGCCCTGGCTCGCTTGGCAAAGGCGGAATCTGGAGTGCTGGTCTATTTGCAGCACAGCGAGGATGCCGAAACCCTGTGTAGCCAAATCGCGGCGCTACCGACGCGGCCCCAAGGACCGGGGCAGAGCGGCGATAGCCATCGTGTGTTGCGCACCTTCGGTATCGGTGCCCAGATCCTTACCGATCTCGGGGTGCATCGGGCGCTGGTGCTCAGCGATAGTCAGTTTCAGTACCGCGGAATCGCCGGTTTCGGTCTCGAGATCGTCGGTCAACTCCCATTTCTCGACACAGGAAAACAGGCATGATCGAGCGCATTGAAGGTAATCTGCAGGTAACAGCGGGGGAACGCTATGCTCTGCTGGTTTCTCGTTTCAATAGTTTCATCAGTCAGCAGCTGGAACAGGGTGCTATCGACGCCCTGCGGCGGCACGGCGCCAGCGAAGAGCAACTGCAAATCGTCTACGCGCCGGGTGCCTACGAGATTCCCCTACTGGCACAACAGCTCGCCCGCTCCGGAAAATTCGCCGCCGTCGTCTGCTTGGGGGCAGTGATCCGCGGCGGAACTCCGCATTTTGACTACGTTGCCGGTGAAGTTGCCAAGGGGATTGCCCAGGTGGGTCTCGATACCGGCGTACCGATTATCTTCGGTATCCTCACCACCGACAGCATCGAACAGGCGATTGAGCGTGCCGGAACCAAGGCCGGCAACAAGGGTTTCGATGCTGCGGTAACGGCGCTGGAAATGGTGCAGTTGCTGAAACGCCTGTGACCACTCCACGCACTCCCAGCCGGCGGCGTCTCGCCCGCGTCGCCCTAGTCCAGGCCCTCTACCAAATGCAAATCAATCCAACGCCCTGCGGAGAGCTGATGGAGCAATTCCATGCCGATCCAGAGCGCTTGGAAAAGGCGGATATCACTTTCTTCGATCGCTTATGGACTACCCTCTGCGGTCAAATCGAGTCTCTCGATCCGAGCATTGCCGCCGCTCTCACCGACCGTCGCTGGCAAGAGGAAGTCAATGAGGTCGAGCGCGCCATTCTTCGCCTCGCCGCCTTCGAGTTGCGCTACGAGTTGCAGACCCCAGTTCGGGTGATCCTCAATGAGGCCATTGAACTCGATAAGGCCTTTGGTGCGGAACAGGGGCATCGCTTCATCAACGGCGTGCTCGATCAGCTGGCAAGGCGCTGGCGAGTAGCAGAGATCGGTGAGGTGCGTGAAGATTCTACTAAAAAGCTCTAGGCAAGCATGAGCTTTTTGTTGTAACCTTCTGAGCGCTTGGGTTTTCTTTCGGGGTATCTATGAAAAAATCGCATCTTGCCATCGTCATTTCCGCCCTTCTTCTGGGTGCTTCCGCTTCCGCTTCCGCAGCAGTCGAACGGTCGGCGCTCGAAGATTCCGCCACCACTTCGCCAGCGGTACTCACCACCGCTAAGCTCGAAAACAGTATCGGCACCCACTGTGCTACGGGTGATGGCGTTCCGCAAAACTACGCCCTTGCCGCCGATTGGTTCGAAAAAGCGGCGCGCCATGGTTATGGCAAAGCCGAATACAATCTCGGTACTCAGTATTATTTCGGCCAGGGAGTCAAGCAAGACTACGCGAAAGCCGCTTATTGGTGGGAACAGGCCGCCGCGCAAGGAATCGCCTCGGCACAGTACAATCTCGGTAATCTGTATTACCAGGGTGTTGGCGTGCCGCAGGATTTTGAGAAGGCCGCGCACTGGTGGAAAATGGCCTCAGAGGGAGGCATTGCGCAGGCCAAGACGAACTTGGGCGTACTGAAGAAATGGCAGGAGCAGAATCTCAAGGCCGTGGCCGAGAAGACCACGGTCACTCCGTAAGGCGCAGCTAAGCCGAGGTACTGCTGCTAGCAGACTCTTCTACCTGCGGCACCTGTCGGGCAATTTCCTCTTCCAGGGCCTTGCGTCGGCCCATTTCATTGGCGAGCTTGGTTTCCAGCTCGCCAATTTGTTTGCCATGCTTGCGAATGCGCCAGCGATTGCGCAGGTGTGTAGGCAGATACAGAATCGCGCTAGCCAAGGCTCCGGCAACAAAGGCGATCAGCACGATTACCCCAGCAGACTGCTGAAACTCCCAGGTAAAGAAATGCACTGCACTCAGGGTGTTATTTTGGACAGCAAAAATCACTGCCAATGCGGCGATGATCAAAGAAAAAATGATCCACATCGGTCTTACCTCCTCGTTTTATTGGAACCCATGAACATTATGTGTACCCAGCGCAAGCCACCCCATACGGCAAAGGGGAGTAGCAGTAGCCAGAGCCATAGTGGGAGATCGAATATCAGAGTGTCCAGTGCGCCCTCGACAGCGGCAATCAAGGCCAGCCCCATCCACACGATCACTGAGCTGATGAGTAGGGCTAGACGTTGCAGTCCGCGCTGCAGTTCATAACGAATTTCGGCCAATTCTGTGTTCTCTACGGGTAGATGGAATTGTCCTTGCTGTGCTCGCTGCAAGATATCGTGCATTAACTCGGGCATTTCTGGCAGCACCAGACCCCACTGGGGGGCATGTCGCCGAAGCTTATTCCACCACGCGCGTGGACCCCGCTGCCGGTCGAGCCAGTCGCGCAGCAAAGGCGTGGCAATCTCCCAGATATTCAGGCTAGGATTGAATTCTCTGGCTATTCCTTCCACATTGACCAGCGTCTTTTGCAGCAACAGTAGTTGCGGTTGGGTCTGCATCTGAAAATGGCGAGTGGTTTGAAAGAGGCGCAACAGGAGTTGGGCAACGGAGATTTCGTTCAGAGGCTTTTCGAAAACCGGCTCGGCGATAGCCCGGATGGCAGTCTCGAAATCCTGCACATTCGTATCTGCAGGGACCCAGCCAGCCTCAACATGTGCTTCGGCAACACGCCGGTAGTCACGATTAAAAAAGGCGACCATGTTTTCGGCCAGATAGTGCTGGCTAGCCTCATCTAAGCTACCCATGATGCCGAAGTCAACCGCGATGAAACGGCCATTGTTCGGGTCGACAAAAATATTGCCTGGATGCATGTCCGCATGGAAAAAAGAGTCCCGAAAGACTTGGCGGAAAAAGATTTCTGCCGCTTGCCGCGAAAGTTGATCAAAATTAATGCCGGCTGCACGCAGGGCCTCAATCTGACCGATCTGGATGCCGTGGATCCGCTCCATGACCAGCACCTCTTCGCTGCAAAAATCCCAAAACACCTCTGGCACATAGAGAAGGTTTGGCTCGTGAGCGAAATTGCGCCGTAACTGGCTCGCGTTTGCCGCCTCGCGCAGAAAATCAAGCTCGCCGCGGAGGGTCTTGGCGTATTCCGCCACTACCGCGCGCACGCGCAGACGACGTCCCTCCTGGGAATAGCGCTCGGCTAGCTCCGCCAACCAGGCGAGAATGCTGAGATCCTGATCGATGGTGCGGCGCAGACCGGGGCGGCGAATCTTGATGGCGACTTCGCGCCCGTCGCGCAGAAGCCCAAAATGCACCTGTGCAATCGAGGCTGCTGCCGCTGGCTCGTTCTCGATATGCGCAAATAACTCGCCGATCGGTCGTTTAAGAGACTGTTCGATAATCTGCTGCGCTATAACGGAAGGGAAGGGCGGCACGTTGTCTTGCAACTTTGCTAGTTCTCGAGTGATGTCATCGGGCAAGAGGTCGCGTCGGGTGGACAGCATTTGTCCGAGCTTGACGAACGTCGGCCCCAACGCTTCCAGGGCGAGGCGCAGTCGGGCGCCAAAACTCTCTTCCGGTTCCGAAACCAGCCAGCGTGCCGGATTGAGCGTAAGAACCGCCTGATACGGCTTCAGCAACGGCAAGTAATAGAGGATCTCGTCGAGTCGATAACGAACAAGAGTCCGGGTGATTTCCAGGATGCGGAGAAAGCGAAGATAGGATTGGCGCATAATCCGATTCTAGCATGGGTCGGGCAGATTGGGGCCAAAAAAAAGGGCCCCGCAGGGCCCCTGATGTCACCGAAAACTTACTTGGTGACCGTCTTTTCCACCTTGATGCTACTATTGATTTCCACCCGCTGGTTGAGGAAACGTCCCTGGTTGGTGGCGTTGCTGGCGACTGGGTCATTATAGGAATGCCCAATGAGCTGCATGCGACTACGGCTCACACCATGCCGCTCCAAGTACTGGGCGACGCTTTCGGCGCGTAGCTTCGACAGCTTCATGTTGTACGCGTAACTGCCCACCTTACTACAGTAGCCATTGACATTGAGCATGGCATCCGGGTGCTTCTGGGCGAAATCCGCGACTTCATCAAGCACCTTGATATCATGGTCGAGCAACTTATAAGAGTTAAACTTGAAGTTAATGCCAGTAATGGTAATCGGCTTGCTGACCAGAATCGTCTGCACCACCGGAGCAATGGGGGCAGGTGCCGGAGCTGGGGCAGGCGTGGGCGCTGCGACCTTCTTGGGAGGAACACAGTAGGCCGGGGCGGGGCCGTCGGCGCCGGGGCGGCCACCCTGCACACATTGCCCTTTCGCGGTGACTACCGGCGCACCTTGCGCGGTGACGGCATAGCCTTCATAGGGTGCCGGGTTGGCCAACGCGGCTCCCGAACTCACGAGCGCAGCCACGGAAACGGCCAGCGCCAAGCGCAGATTATTAGACATTGCAAAACCCTCCTCAAAACCAAATTTGAAACCGCGCCAAGAGTAGCCCGCGGTATTTTTACAACAATGCGAAGAATGTTGTAATTCGGCAACGCTGTCAAGACTTTCCTAGTTTTCTCCTCCGGCCTGCGGATCATTTGGCGCTGGTGGCCTGTTGCAAAAAAACCTGATTCCCCGTTCTGTTAGGGCGAGGCAAGCCTTGACAGGCGCAGAGTACGAAGTGATAATTCGCCGCTACCGCTGGAGGGGTTCCCGAGCGGTCAAAGGGATCAGACTGTAAATCTGACGGCTCTGCCTTCGGAGGTTCGAATCCTCCC
>JAWNZB010000258.1:0-1296 GCA_038447835.1 Candidatus Igneacidithiobacillus chanchocoensis
AGGAGACCGCGACCTATACTCGAGGAATTGGCGTCAATCGAGGTCAGTTCCTCCTGCAAACGGTTCAGGTCTTTTTCGTAGGCTTGATCATCGGCATGTAGAGAAATGTCCTTCCCGCCATGAGTCACCGTTTTGGCGTAGATAGCCACGCCTTCCTTTTTCTCGCCTCCTTTGTGATTTCCTTTGGCCTGGTAAAAGGGGCTCTAAACTTTGTCGCCGGCGGGCTATCCGATCGAATCGGTCGCAGGCGGGTGTTATTCCTGGGCTGGTTGGCGGGGATTCCTATTCCGCTAATGATCTTTTTTGCTCCCAACTGGTGGTGGATCATCGCCGCCAATGTCTTTTTGGGGGTAAACCAGGCCTTTACCTGGACCATGACCGTCACGAGCCAAATCGATCTAGCCGATAACCACCAGCGCGGCCTTGCGGTCGGCATCAATGAGGCAGTGGGGTATATCGCGGTAGGTTTGGCGGGCCTCGCAACGGGCTATCTTGCCGTCGTCTACGGTCCCCGTTGGACACTGTTGGCTTTCGGACTCGTGGTCATTGCGCTTGCGCTACTCCTGCTATTGGGGATCCAGGATACTATCCATTGGGTTCGCGCAGAGCATGCACAGCGTCAGCCATCGACCGAAACCTCAAAGACGGCTTCTCAGGCCAGCACCTGGGCGACTTTCCTGCACGTTTCTTTTCGGGACGCCACCTATCGGGCCCTCTGCCAGGGTGGGGTCGCCAACAAGATTGCCGATACCCTAGTTTGGGTCCTCTTCCCGGTCTTTTTCCGTTTTCACGGCTTGAGCGTCGTGCAAATCGGCTGGATCACCGGTATCTATGCGATGGTCTGGGGGCTCGGTCAATTTGGGACCGGACATCTAGCGGATCGCATCGGTCGCAGACCGCCCATCCTGGCAGGCTTCGCCCTGCTGGCTGCGGGGCTTGCAGGCACTGCGCTGGTCGGCCACTTCACCGCGTGGATTGCTACGGCGGCGGTCATGGGCCTGGGCATGGCCCTTCTCTATCCCAACCTGATCGCCGCCATGTCCGATGTGGCACCCCCTCTGGAACGCGGCCGGATCCTTGGCACCTATCGGTACTGGCGCGATACGGGCTACGCCATTGGCGGACTGATTCTCGGTCTGGTCGCCCAGTGGAGCGATAAAATTCTGCCGGCAATCTGGCTGACAGCAGCCATTGTTGCCATATCGGGTATATGGATTGCTTTTGCCGTCCAGGAAACCCACCCTCGCAGCCTCTAGAATGGGAGCATACTCCTGACCCAAGCGTTAATTATCCTGC
>JAWNZB010000259.1:0-1274 GCA_038447835.1 Candidatus Igneacidithiobacillus chanchocoensis
AATCTAACAACAGATGTTATTTCCTCTGGATTATCTGTAGAAGAAGCAAGGAAAAGATTGCTGCCTTAGGCGGCTGCAGAAAAAATCACCAAAAACGCTATTGCGGTGGCCGTTTCGGTCGAAAATTGATGAATGGGCACTCCTATCAGGCCCGTTGTTGTCGCTTTTGCCGTCTATAGTGGCCCCCAATCCTTGGGCAGCAGTTTAAGCTATCCGCCAGAACCAACAATCGTCCATCAACCGGTGGTTTTTGAGACACCACGAATCAGGCCCCTGCGGGGGCCTTTTTCAGGTCTGTAAGTGTTCAGAAAGCCGATCATGATTCTATGTCGTGACTTCGGATAAATAGCTACATGGTCGGGCCGCCACCTTTCCCTATCCCCACCCTCTAGCGTGCGTCCTAGGGCAAATTTGGGGCCTTGGCTGGCCGCTCCGAGACGCCCCGGCCCTGCAACCGTCGCGCCGCTTCGCGTCACTCCAGTTGGCATCGGCCTCTCTCCCAAGTGCGCACACGTCCGTGCCTCGCCGGATACCCGCGCTCCCCGTCCCCGCAAGCGGGGGCCCCTCGCCCAGCGCGGCGGCGGCGTCGCCGTCCGGCTTGGGACAGGGCGGTGCCGTGCATGCGTTTTTGGTCTCCAAGGGAAGTGTTGGCATTGGGCCCTTGGCTGGCGGTCAGGCCGCGGTGCAGGCCATCGCAGGGGCGGGGCGGCATCGAGGCCGAACAGGGCATGGGCGGGTATTAAATATGACGGTGATACTTAATGCTTGTATTTTGTATGACCGTCATATTTAATCACCTATCCCACATCCCTGCCCTCGACCCCGCCCCTGCCCACGCTGCTGCTGCTGACGGTCGCGCTGCTGCTGTTGCTGGATTTTACGCGCCCGCTCGATCTCCGATGCGCCGCCCGCGCCTCGGCTAGGCGCTCACCGGCCTCTCCGGCCATATGCCAGCCGTTAATCAGCCTGCACTGCTCTACAAACCTCAACCGCCGCAGCAATGCTACCTGCCGCGCCTCCAGCCGCTCCCGCCTCTGCTGGTACACTGCAAGCTCCCGCTCGTATCCACCTCGCTGGAAAGCCGCGAAAAGGCCGGTCGGGCGGGTCGGCTCCCGATTTGCATTCCGCTCCCGCCAGTTCGTGTCCAGTTGCCGTCGCAGCGCTTCGGACACCCGCGCCGCCTGCGGCTCAATCTGCCGACGCTGTTCTGCGACCAACCGTGCCCATTCATCAGCGATTTCAAGCGCTGGTCTGCGCTGCCGCTCGCGCTCCCG
>JAWNZB010000260.1:0-1272 GCA_038447835.1 Candidatus Igneacidithiobacillus chanchocoensis
CCGGAAGTATTGCCGGCAACGGCATTTTTGTCCTGATTGGCTTGAGATTGCCTCGCGCTCCCATGAAGATGGTGGCGGCGCCGAAAGGTGCCTGCCATGCCCGGCGCCTCCGCGATGCGGCGCTGGTTTTCAAACCTCGTACGGAGAAGTACCTTGACTAAAAGCGAAATGATTGACCACCTGGCCGCCTCTGCCGACATCAGCAAATCCAAGGCCGCAATCGTCTTGAGTTCCCTGGTTGACCTTGCAGTGACGACCGTTGCGAAGGGCGAAAAATTTGCTCTTCCTGGCGTTGGCATCTTCGAGCGCGCCTATCGTCCCGCCCGCACCGGGCATAACGTGAAAACCGGGGAGCCAATCTCTGTGCCCGATAAGTTTGCCCCCAAGTTCAAGGCTTCCAAGCAGTTCAAGGACGCCATGCCGCCGGTGCCGACTCGTAAGGCCGCCGAGAAGAAGTCTTCCAAGTAAGCCTATGGGTTTGCCTGCATCATTGCAGGCAAACCTCAATCAACTGAGATCATCATGCAAAACCATCAACCGATCACGATCACGATAGGCGGGCGCCTGGACGACGCCCTGCCAGCAGCAGCAGAGTTCCCCGCTGACGCCTTCGCCAGCATCCCTGTGGAGTTTGATACTGCGGGCGGGGCTGCATCCTTTGTTGTGGGCCTCGATCGCGACGGCATCATCCGGCGCGTCGTCTCTCAGTCCCCGTCGGAGCGCCCCGTGGTGGCCGCGCTTGTGGGGACTTGGGTGGCCGCTGGACTGCGCGTTCAGCACATCGAAGGATTCTCTGCGCTGGCCAAGCTCGTTCGCAAGGCCGCGAGCGCGGAGAAAGATGCGGCTGAGCCATCCACGGAAACGCAGGCCAAGCCTGCTACTGCACCCTCTGTATCGCCACCCGCGGACATTGCCGAGGACTTTGATTACTGATCCAGGTCGGCCTGGTGTACCCTTTCTAAGGTGATCCATGCGACGCCTGGGGCTTCCTCAGTTTGCCTTTCTTCGGGGCTACGTCAATGGGCTACCCCTGGAAGATCTGTGGGACCGCTATCTCTACATTGATGGAGATCCGCATGACGAAAGGTTGGCCAAGAGGGCGCTGAAAGAGATCCGTGAAGCCATGGCGCAGGTGGCCCTGCGAGGCGGCAAGCCTGGCACGGCCCGCCTGCTGCGCATGCGCCTGCAGGCCAAACCGTCCACGGACGCGGCGTCTCGTGTGCCCACGGTGGCCGAGTTCGCCGAAGAGCAGGGCATCGAGGATGATCGGGA
>JAWNZB010000097.1:0-7075 GCA_038447835.1 Candidatus Igneacidithiobacillus chanchocoensis
GGCTTATCGAGGCGTTGCCCAATTCTTAGACCAGGAGCCCCTGCCCATGACCTATGTGGTTACCGAGTCTTGCATCAAGTGCAAGTACACCGATTGTGTGGACGTTTGCCCGGTGGATTGCTTTCGCGAAGGGCCCAACTTCCTTGTCATCGATCCCGACGAATGCATCGATTGCACCCTCTGCGAGCCCGAATGCCCAGCCGGAGCCATCTTCCGTGACGACGATCTGCCGGAAGGGCAGGAAGATTTCGTCGACATCAATGCACGCTTGGCCAAAGTCTGGCCGCCCATCATTCAAAAGAAGGCTGCCCCTGCCGACGCCGATGAGTGGGCCAAGGTAGAAGACAAACGGGGTTTGCTCGAAGAGTGACTGCCACACGGCGGAGTTGGCTGCGCTCCGCCACTTTTCGGCGGTTTTTGCAGCTGCTGCGACCGCACCGGGGTGCCATCTTCTTGGCGCTGGCCTTTATGGCCGTATCCGGGCTAGCCAGCGGTGCCAGTGCCTACATCGTCAAGCCCATTCTCGACCGCATTTTTATTGCGCGCGATGCCGAGATGCTGCTTTGGCTGCCGGCGGCAGTCATCTTCATCTATGCCCTAAAAGGTCTCTCCGACTATGCCGGGGGGGTACTTTTGGCACGCATGGAAGAAGACATCCTGCGCCAGTTGCGCGAGCAACTCTATGCCCATACCCTGCGCCTGCCTCTGCCGACCCTGCTTGGGCATAGCCAAGGCAGCACCCTCTCGCGGATGAGCCTGGATCTGACCCTCCTGCAGCAGAGTCTTTCGGTACTGGCGCGATTTTTCCTGGCGGCGGTGCAGATTTGTGTGCTCATTGGTGTGGCTTTTTATATGAGTTGGCAACTCGCGCTGATCAGCCTCGGCACCCTGCCCATTGCCTTTTACCCCCTGATACGTTTTGGCCAGAGCCTGCGCCGACGCGGGCACGAGCAGCAGGAGCAGATGGGCGACATCCTCGGCCAGTTTTCCGAGAGCCTGCGCGGCGTGGAGGTGATCAAGAGTCAGGGTACGGAAAGCTTTGAGGCGCGGCGCTTTGCGGGCCTTGCCGAGCAATATTTTCGCCTGATGATGCGTATCGTGCGCATTCAAAAGGCGAGTACGCCAGTGATGGAGCTCATTGCCGCCCTTGGCATTGCCGTTACCATCTACCTGGGCGGCGAAGCGGTGGTCAGCGGCAGCATGAGCACCGGGGCATTTTTTGCTTTTCTCACGGCCTTGGCGATGGTCTACGAACCCCTGCGCCAGCTGAGTGCCGCCAATAATCAGCTGCAGCAGGGGCTGTCGGCGGCGGATCGTCTCTTTCATTGGCTCGACCAAACCCCGGAGGCGACGACCGAATTCGCCGGCACCCCGCCTCGCGCTGGTTTTTGGCGCTGCAGCGGTCTCTACCTGCGCTACGGGGAAGAGAATGTACTTGAAAACCTCTCCCTATCTATCCCCCAAGGCAGCTTTACCGCCCTGGTTGGCGCCAGCGGCAGCGGCAAGACGAGCCTACTGCGCATCATGCTCGGACTGCTGCCCCCCAGTGGCGGAAGCCTATGGATCGGCACACGCAGCGCCAAGGAGATGTCTCTGGCAGAATACCGCCGGCATTTTGCCTATGTGGCGCAAGAGCCCCTGCTCTTTTCGGGTACGGTGCTGGAGAATATTGCCTATGCCGATGCGCATCCCGATTGCGAGCGCGCCGCCGCCGCCGCTCGCGCCGCCCATTGTTGGGAGTTTTTGCAAGAAATTGGCGGTTTGGAGGCCCCGGTGCAGGGGCACGGTACCAATTTTTCGGGCGGCCAGCGTCAGCGCCTGGCCATTGCCCGGGCGCTCTACCAGGAGCGTCCGTTTCTGGTGCTCGATGAGGCCACCAGCGCCCTCGACAGCGAGAGCGAGCAGCGCATCCTACAAACCCTGGCTGAATTGCGCGGGCGAGTAACCATCATCGTTGCTGCCCACCGCGAGGCCAGCCTTGCCCTGGCGGATCAGGTCATCCGCCTCGAACGCGGAAAAATCGTTGCCACCAACGCCGCGGTAAATGACGCCTGAGCCGCGCTTCGCCGGCGGCGTCGGGCCGGGGACCATAACGCTGCTGCCAGAGCGCTTGCTGGAGTTCTGCCCGCGCCTCGGCGGTGAACGGAAGTTGTTGTAGCCAAGCCCCTTCCCGGCCGGGTCGCATGTCCTCGAGGCCAGCGCGGCGCAAGAGCGCGATGGCACGGCGACGAAAACGGGTGGCGGCATCTTCCGGCACCAAGACTCGGCGCCGCAGCTGCCACAACAGCAGTAGTAAGCCAACGAGGGCGAGGTACAGCAAAGGTCGCGTCGACGTCTGCCAAGGAGTCGTGGGAGTCATGGCAGAAGACTGCGGGGTATGTTGGAGTAAGGAGCCCGCTGCCATCCAGACCGAACGCTGCTTACTAGGGCTGAAATTGATCACCCAATTCAGCCACTCCCATTGCAGCCAACTCCAAACCTGACTGCCCGCCGAGAGACTGGCTGCCGCGGAGGTTGCGCCATTGGCGCTTTCTCCTTTCGCAGTTCCTGGGGTGGCATCGAGTAACACCCAGTGGCCATGCAGCCAGGCCTGTACCCAGGCATGGGCCATATTCTGCCGCACCACCCAAAAATCTCCCAGGGAGTCGTATTGGCCGCCGTGATAGCCAACCACTACCCGCGCCGGTACGCCATCGAGGCGCAGCAGGGTCGCGAGGCCAGCAGCATAGTACTCACAAAAGCCGGTATGACTGTGCAGTAAAAAATCCGCCAAGCTCTGCCCGTGCGGGTAAGCGGGCGGGGCATTCAGGCTGTAGCGGAAGCTTGGACCACGCAACCAGGTAAGAATCCGTTGCACCGTTGCCGCATGGTCGGTACCGCGCAGGGAGTGCGCCAGGGCGCCGATCTGCGGGTCGATCTCGGGCGGTAATTGCAAAGCAGCCGCCCGCGCGGCCGACGAAAAACAAGTATCCTGCGCCCCCGACCAAGCGGTATAACGATAGGCTTGATCATCTTCCTGCTGCAGGCGCCAGCCGGATGCGTTTTGTACCGGGAGGCTGCTTTGCACCCGAAGGGGGGTGGTCAAGGCAAAAAGATAGCTGTGGCGACCCGGGCTGAGAAGAATGTTTTGCTGCCAGAGCGCAGCTCCCTGGGGCGAACACTGGAAAGCCGGATCGCCTGGCTGCCAATGCACACCGCCAGCGTCCTGCCAGAGGACGGCGCCAACCCAATACATCTGCGCCGACGCCAAGTGCGGACCCTGAATTTGCGCCCGGAAAGCAACTGCAGGATCGCTCTGCAGCGACTGGATCTGCGAAGGATTCAGGCTGGCAGAAAAACCGCTGACCGCCGCACCCGCGCTCCCACCCCAATGCCAAAGCGGCGTCGGGGTGCGCGGCAGCAGTAAAAACAGCACCCCCATGATGGGCAAGAGCAGCAGCACAAAGCCGAAGGCAAATCCCGCAAGCCGCAGGTAATCGCGAAGTTCCGGCGCCCTTTCCTCGGCCGCGCGGGCATCTAGGTAGCCCTGCCAGAGAAGGGCGAGGAGCAGCAGGAAAAGCTCGAGGAGAAAGTAGATGCCAAGGGAGAGGTCGACTTGAATCCAGGCGGCAAGCCCCATGCCGAGAAGCAGCAAGGCGGCGATCTGAAAGAGATCGCGGATACCGCGCAATTCGAGAATTTTAACCGCAAAAAGGACGTAGAGACTGGCCGCACCCATCTGCAGCCAGTTTCCCCATCCCGCCGTGAAGTTGGCCAAAAACAGGAGAAAAATGGTAATCACAAAGCGGGTGAGCGGCGATAGGCCGGCGAGCGGCAATTGCCCACCGCGACCAAGCACCCACAACAGCGCCAGCAACCAAAGCAGCGTCGGCCACTGCCAGCCTAGGGGCTGCAGCGCCAAAAAGAGTAAGCCGCCAACGATAAGCAACAACAAAGGAACAAGGAGCGCTGGTTTCATCGCCGCCACCAGCGGCGCCGTTTTACGGGCTCTGGCGCCGGCACAAAGGGAGCCTGACGGGCTAAGGCCCAGAGGGCATCGCGATAGCCAGTTCGGCCCCGACCAGTCCAGTCACCGGCAGGCAGCCGCAAGCACCACGCCGCCCCCGCCTGCAGCGCCCTATCGAGGGCGGAATGCAGGGCCTGCAGTCGCTCCTCGTGCCCGAGCGAGGCCAAAGCCTGATCATGGTAATCCAGTTGCAGAACCGGATCTTGCTCTTCCTCTCGCAGTAAGACCGGAAGACCTGGCGGCTGGGCAAATCCCCCACGCCAATCGCTACGACGCCAGAGTACCCGACTCAGGGCCTCATTGGGCAAGCGCGGCCGCAAAGCAGCCACCGCATCCCCACCTGACCGGCGCTGGCGGGGACCAACGCTCACCACCGCCGCGACCGTTTCGCCAGATCCCGGACCTCCCGTCGCTGGCGCTACCCAGGGGAGGTCTTCGGCAGGTAACGCCAAACGCTGTCCGCGCCAAACGAAACTAAAGGGAAAAGCCGAGCCCAGTCGCAACTCCGGTAACTGCAGCGGGCCGCGTTGCATCGGCCGCCAGGGAAGACGCAGCTCCACCGTCGCTCGCCCGGGCAGGCGGGCAATCTGTGCCCGCGCCGCAGGCAGACGCAGCTCCAGTAACCACACCGTCCAAGCTCGCGGATTGCTGACCTGTAGGCGCAGTTCTCCAGTCGATGCCATCTGCAGCAATTGGCCCGGAACCAAGCGCACGTCGAGATATTGTAGATTGAGCAGCGCGGCAAAGCCCGACAGGATCATCAGCGCCAACATCATCGATACCAGCAAAAACAGCATATTATTGCCGGTATTGACGGCAGCAAAGCCGATTGCCAGGGTAAACACAATGAAGAGTTTACCGGCGCGGGAGAGCTTGACCTCCCGCTCCTCTACGCGCCGAAACCCCAACATTTCTGCAATAACTGCCCAAGTTGCTGCTGGGCGTCGCCGGGGTCGCGCCAGCGCAGGCGGTGTCGGAGTACGGCTGGGGCAACTCGGCGCAGATCATCGGGGACGACATAATCCCGGCCATCGAGAAAGGCCCAGGCGCGTAGAGCGGCCTGCAGGGCCAAGAGTCCGCGGGGGGAGAGACCAAAGCGCAGCGCCGCATAGCGCCTGCTTTGCTCCGCCAAATCGAGCAAAAGGTCGCGGATTTCCGGGCTGAGAAAAACACGACGAGCAGACTCCTGCCACCCGAGCAAGGCGTCACTATGCGCCACAGGTTCCACGCCCTGGGCGGGCCGGGCTTCGCCCAACAACAGTCGTTCCTCCGCCGCCCGGCTGGGGTAGCCGAGAGAGAGGGAAAGCAAAAAGCGATCGAGTTGATTTTCCGGTAAGGGAAAAACACCGTCGAACTCCTCGGGATTTTGGGTGGCAATGACAAAAAAGGGCGAGGGCAAGGGGTAGCAGGCCCCTTCCAAGGATACCTGCCCTTCTGCCATAGCCTCCATGAGAGCCGATTGCGCCCGCGGCGAGGCGCGATTGATTTCGTCCACCAGCAGAAGCGAATGGAAGATCGGGCCCGGCCGAAATACAAAGGAGCGTTGTGCGGGGTCGTAGAAATTGCTGCCGAGAATATCTCCCGGAAGAATATCGGCAGTCATCTGTACCCGCGCAAACGGGAGTTCGAGGGAGCGCGCCAAGGCCAAGGCCAGAGTGGTCTTCCCGAGCCCCGGCAAGTCCTCGAGCAAGACATGACCGCCGGCGATGAGGGCGGTCAGCACCAGACGAATCTGCGCTTCCTTATCGAGGACGATACGAGAAAGCTGGTCGAGGAGTTGCTCTGGACCCGGTGCTGCCCTCATTCCGCCACCTGCAGACGACGCGCGGCGAGGGTTTCGTCAACCCGCTGTACCGGCAGCTTCTGCGGCGCATTGCGCAGCAGGTCGGGCTCCTCGAGGGCCTCGCGCCGAATCTGCGCCATGACTTCGAGAAAACGATCCAGGGTCGCCTTGCTCTCCGTCTCCGTGGGCTCGATCAGCAGGCACTCCGGCACCAATTGCGGGAAATAGACCGTGGGCGCGTGGATGCCAAAATCGAGGAGGCGCTTGGCGACATCCAGGGCGCGGATACCACTGGCCTTTTGCAGATCTTGCACCGAGACGATGAATTCATGACTCGCCCGCCGCTCGGGATAGGCGAGTTGGTAACCCAGGCGCCGCAGCCCCTGCTGCAAATAATTGGCATTGAGGGCGGCATAGGTGGCGACCCGACGCAACTCGACCCTGCCGAGACGGCGAATATAGGCATGGGCGCGCAGCAAAACCGCAATATTGCCGCCGTGGGCACTGAGTTGGCCGATACTCTCGGGGCGGTCGGCAAGGCTCTCCCAACGGTAGGCACCTGGGGTTCCCGTCACCCGGGGCACGGGCAAATAGGGCACCAGTCGCTCGCCCACGGCAACGGCGCCGGATCCCGGACCGCCACCGCCGTGGGGGGTGGCAAAAGTCTTGTGCAGGTTCAGGTGCATGACGTCAAAACCCATGGTGCCGGGTTTGACCCGCCCAAGAATGGCGTTGAGATTGGCACCATCATAGTAGAGCAAAGCCCCGGCCTGGTGGACGAGGGCGGCAACCTGTTCGATTTGCCGCTCAAAAACGCCCAGGGTGGAGGGATTGGTGAGCATGATACCCGCCACATCCGGCCCCAAGGCCGCCGCCAGGGCATCGAGATCGAGGTCGCCATCGGCGCGGTTGGGCAGTTCGGTGACAGTAAAACCAGCCATGCGGGCGCTGGCCGGGTTGGTGCCATGAGCCGCGCCCGGAATCAGCATGCGCTGGCGAGCGCTATCGCCACGGGCACGGTGATAGGCGCGGATCATCGCCACCCCCGCCAACTCGCCCTGGGCTCCCGCAGCCGGACTCAGGCTCACCGCTGCCATCCCCGTCAATTCCGCCAACCAGTCCTGTAACTCCGCCAAGGTCTGCAACAGACCCTGGGCGGCCGCCGCCGGGGTCGCCGGGTGCAGGCGAGCAAAGCCCGGTAGGGTCGCCAGCTCGTGGGCAATACGCGGGTTGTACTTCATGGTGCAGGAGCCGAGGGGATAGAACTGGGTATCGATTGAAAAATT
>JAWNZB010000261.1:0-1266 GCA_038447835.1 Candidatus Igneacidithiobacillus chanchocoensis
CCCGCTCTCGGCGTAGCCGTAAACGTTGCCAACCGATGCCCGCGCCCAGTGCAACGACGCCATAGAGGCCTCCTGCCATCAAGGCGGCCACCCACTGGGCGCTGATCACCGAGTTCAATGGCTTGAGAATATGCATCTGCCAGCCAAATTCCGGTAGCGGTCTCGTCAAGCTGAGGTAGCGCTCTCCCTGCAGCGGGCCATGGGCAAAGCTGACAAGGTAGCTGTCGGGGCCATAGGGGGCCTCTACCTCGAGGCCGGAGGGGTCGAGCGGCTCGATGGCGTAGCGACGCGTTGCGCGAAGGCTTTCGCGCTGCGCTTCGTTGAGGGGGTAAAGCGCATTCATGCGCAGCTCGGGTTGGCTGGCCATGAAAATGATCGAGTCGCTGTCCGTGACAAACAGCTCCGCATCTTGCTGTGCCCAGTTCTCTTCGACCTCATCGAGCAGCACTTTGATGACCAGCACACCATCCGGTGTAGCGTCGGGTGATGTATCGTCCAGCCATACGGGGGCAGAAAAGTAGTATCCCCGCTCCAGCGACTGCGTCCCCAGACCGTAAAAACGCCCCTGCCCACCGGCAATGGCATCGGTGTAATAACTGCGGAAGGCGTAGTTATGGCCAATGAAAGTATTGGGGCGATGCCAGTTGCTGGCCGCAATGGTGTAGGCGTCGCGATCCAGCAGGTAAACGTCCGACACACCTGCCGTAAAGCGAAAGCGGTCCAGCAGCAGGTTCAGCGGCATGGGGTCCTGACCTTCGTGCGCGGCCAGGAAACGCTGGATGCCTTCTCGGGTAGAGAGTATTTGGGGCAGGTAATCATAACGGGACAGGTAGCCCGTCAAGTTGGCTGCCGATAGGCGCAGTTCGTTTTCAGCGTCGTCACGCAAATTGCCAAGCGCTTGCTCTCGAGCCAGCTGTGCGGCTTGCCACATGCAGAGCGCAAGCCCCACCGGCAGGATCAGCAGCCAGGCAAGCCGCCAGCGTGTGCCGGATGAGCTCATGCGGAGGTGCGCGTGCCTTGGGCGCGGCGTAATGCGCGCTGAGCGCGGGTTTCCGCCCGGGCCATTTCGAGTAACCCCTCTTCCACATACACCAGATGTTCATGAGCGCGGGCTCGGGCATCTTCTGCGCGGCCATCCAGGATAGCATCGAGAAGTGCTCGGTGCTGCTTCATCAACTGTGAGCGGGAGTCTGGCTTGGCAAACAGGTGCGCAAGATTATCCACGATACTCTGCTCCAGGAGATGGAAGATACCGCGAATGGTGTG
>JAWNZB010000262.1:0-1263 GCA_038447835.1 Candidatus Igneacidithiobacillus chanchocoensis
GCAAAGCGTTTGCCGAGACCATCCGCGCCATGCACGACGGCGAGCCCGGGTGGGATAGCATCGGCTGGTTTGGCAATCACAATCGCGGGCAAAACGCATGGGAGAAAAAAACCTATCTCCTGATTTGGGGCGTTCCTCAGCTATCGCCAGCGGCAGCCGAGCGGGAATACGCGGCCCAACGGCAGAGCGTCATCGAGGCATGCCAAAGGGCGGGCAAGCCCGTTCCCGAGGACTGGCAGCGGCCTTGGAATGGCGAGCGGGCCGTCCGCTGGGCGCGGGTACCGGGGCAGGCGGTAGAGCGCCAGTACAACGGCTATGCAGATGATTGGATCGACCAGTGGAGCCGGTCATGGACGACCGCCGAGATTGTGCAGGGGATTGGCCGCGTTCGTGCGACCCGTCGAAACGCGCCGCTGGTGGTGGAGATTCATGCGAACTTTGTTCCAACCCCAGAATACGGCATCGAGATTCACGAGATCAGCCGTACCCGCAGCAAGTCCCAGTACAGCGACGACCGACGCGATAGCCAGAGCGAGAGGGGACGGATTGCCATCCTCTCCCAAGCCCTTGCAGGCAAGGCTGCGAGCTACCGCAAGACGGCGAAAGTCCTTGAAAGCATTGGCCTTCCGACGATTCGGCCAGACGCTTGGGCGAAGATGGTCCAAAGTGTTACCGCACAGGTATATACCCTATTCCAATGCGGTAACACCCCTGCGCGGCTGCATTCTGATGGCGAATTGGCTGCTGCAGCCCGGGAACTGTCAGAAATTTGCGAAAACGACCTCAACCTCGTGCTGGAAACCGCAAAAACGTGGTCTGAGGCGAGCTACACCATCCCCGCCGAGCAAATTGCGGCCCGCCTTGTGCTGAAAATCTGGGATGAATGGGATGAATGGGGCGCGACCCCGCAGGATCGGCCCGCCGCAAGCTAAAAACTGGCCTCAGCGCACCCGCCAAGCGTGGCGGGAAAGGGAAAGATTTGTCTCGATTAGAACCATGCGCTAAGGAAACCACCCTTGCTGTGCTCTGGCGCACTCAGCACGCAGACATATTGCCGTCCGACCTGCGGTGTGCTGATGGTTACCCAACCGCAGTCGGGTTTTCCGCCGATGGTTTCAATCCTGAACTCGGTAACGTGTCCGTCTGCCATAGCAAAGACAACGCCACCAATCGCCGCGCCCGCGAGCAGGAGTGCCCCCCATATGGCGCCAGTGACCCGCGCCCGCCAGGTGACTTCTTTCATCTGCGAAAGAACCGCTTGCT
>JAWNZB010000263.1:0-1261 GCA_038447835.1 Candidatus Igneacidithiobacillus chanchocoensis
TTACCCGACGTTGAGGGTTCGGTGATTACCGAAATGAGTCGCCTTGGTGCCAGCTTGGTCTATGTGTATGTGCCGCCGCGCGACGTTACCGGCGGACGTGCGACAACGGAGAACGACTCGCACACCTTGTTCTGGGATTTTCCCGGACTTTCGCAAACCTTTCTGCGCTCTTCCTTCACCTTGGCGATGTTTCTGCCGGTACGCTGGCTGCTCCGCGAAGATACCTTTGGGGTTTGGATGCACACCACAATCCCCAGGATTCCCAGCGAACTGACGGGATATCTGGCAGCGGAGGCCATCCTCGAGCGCTTGGCCAAGAATGTGCAAGTTGCTTTTGACCGCGTCTGCGGGCTCTAGGCGGGGATCCTGTTGCCGTTTGCCTACAGGCAGGCGCAACAAGCAAAAACCGGCGGACTAACCCTCCACAAGGGGCACTAGATTGCGTCCGAACCCGTTACTGCGCGCAATGCAAATGGGCTGTTCCGCCATGGCGAGCATTTCGCGGTCACCACGACTGTTGCCGTAGGCATAAGCAAGGCGCTCTATGCCCAAGTCTTCGCGCAGGCGACGGGCCTTTTCCGGCCCCCAGCAATTTTCTCCGGCGAGTCGCCCGGTAATAAGGCCTTGCCTGTCGGTCTGTATGCGCGTCGCGAGCACGGCATCGAAGCCCTCCTGCAGCGCCCAAGGTCTAGCGTATAGCTCAAGCGTCGCCGTCACCAATACCAGGGAATGACCGCGGGCACGATGCTCGCGCAAGCGCGCGAGAACAGCCGGACGCAAGAGCTGCGGCAAACCGTGGCGGGCGAAGTGCTCGGCTACTGGTGCAATTTCCTCCGGCAGCCTGCCGGCGAGAGCCAAACGCAGTGCCGTCTCTTTGGCTTGCACATTGCTGCGCCAGCCCATTCCGTAACCCACCAGCACCGGCGCAGTGCGCAGTAGCAGGCCGAGGGCAGGCAGATTTCCTTGCTGTGCCCAGAGAAAATAGAGCAACGTTTCCCTACGGGTCAGGGTTCCATCCAAATCAAAGGCGACCCATTGCTTCATTCGCCAGCGACCTCCGTCGCTACCGCCGTGCGCCAACCATGCAGCTCCGTGTGCAACCGGAGCAGGGCCTCGAGGGCGGTTTCGGCAGGCGTTACCGTACCCAGCATGCGTCGCCACAACTTGGCACCGGGATGACCATAATAAAGGCCATGCAGATGGCGGGTGAGGCGCGGCGCTGGCAGGGCATCGCCCCACTCGGCAGCGTAGGGTTTAAAAA
>JAWNZB010000264.1:0-1254 GCA_038447835.1 Candidatus Igneacidithiobacillus chanchocoensis
ACCCCCAAGCAGGCGTTCGCCCCGATAGCAGACGGCGGCTTGCCCCGGGGTAATCGCCCGCTGCGCTTGGGAGAGGTGCAAGGTCGCGCGCCCCGCTTCCTGCAGACGCAAAAGCGCCGGAACCGGTGCTGCCGCATAGCGCAGCTTGACCTCCACCTGCTGCTCCTCCCCTGGCTGCCAGTTCAGCAGCCAGTTGCAGTCGCTGATCTCCAGACGCTCTTCCAGCAGCGCGGCGGCAGGCCCCACCCGCACCTCCGCACGCTCGGCATCCACCGCCAACACGTAAAGGGGCGCAGTGCTGCCGCCGCCAATGCCGCGACGCTGACCGACGGTAAAATGGATTACCCCATCGTGAGTGCCCAGCTCTTCCCCCTCGGGACCAAGGATCTTTCCCGGTCGGCTCGCCACCCCCTGCTCCCGCAGAAAGTGGCGATAATCGCCGCCAACAAAGCAAATGTCTTGCGATTCCTGCTTGTCGGCAATAGGCAGGCGGTGTGCATGCGCCAGAGCGCGAACCTCCTCCTTGCACAGTCCACCCAAGGGAAAGCGCAGCTGCGGCAGCAGGTCGCGCTCGATGCCGTAGAGGAAATAAGACTGGTCCTTCCGCGCATCGACCCCGCGCCAGAGCTGCGCCTCGGGGGCGGCCTGCTGGCGCACATAATGCCCGGTGGCCAGCACCTCCGCTCCCAGGGCCTGGGCCTCCTGCCACAGGGCAGAGAATTTCAGGGTCTGGTTGCAGCGAGTGCAGGGATTGGGGGTGCGTCCCGCCGCGTAGTCGGCGATGAAGGGATCGACGATTTCTTTGCGAAATCTCTCGCGATAGTCGAGCACTTGGTAGGGGATGCCGAGTTGCGCACAGAGCTCGGCTGCGTCTTCAATATCGCGCTCGTCGCAGCAACGGCTTTTGGGCCAGAGCCGCATGGTGAGACCGATGAGATCATAACCGGCCTCGTGCAGCAGCGCTGCAGCAACGGCAGAATCAACACCCCCTGACAGGGCAATGGCGGCCCTGGGCATTGCGGGCCTCTAGTCGCGCTCGGCAAGCCAGGCCATCTGGATGGCCTCGAGAGTGCGCTCGTTGGAGCCCTCGGGATCATCCTCAAAGTCCGGCAAATCAACAATCCAGCGATGCAGGTCGGTAAAACGTAGGTGCTGCACATCGCAGTCCGGGTAGGCCTCGTCGAGGGCCATGGCAATATCCTGGGTATCGGTCCAACGCATCAGTGCCGCTCCTTTTCCAGATTGATGGTGTAT
>JAWNZB010000265.1:0-1236 GCA_038447835.1 Candidatus Igneacidithiobacillus chanchocoensis
GACCTTATTGATGCACCACATGCGGCTCCATCGGCGCCAGGATGGCCAGCAGTTGGTTCTGTAGGCCCAGCGGCACCCTATTCGTATCCATCGACTTTTGCAGATCTTCCACCAGCGCGTTGAACTGAGCCTGGTTGATGTTCATGCCCTTGTGCGCTTGGCGCATGTTCAGGCCGGTGTACTTGCAGGGGCCGCCAGTCGCTTCACAAACTTGGTTGGTCAACTCCATTTTGATATGCACCGGATTGGTCTTGGCAAAGAACTGCTTGATCCTCGGATCGGCAAGAACGTTGTCATACATATCGTTGACGACCTTGGCGATGGCGTCCTTGCCACCGAGCTGCTCATACAGCGTGGGGCCGGAGGCCATCTGGGCATGCGCCAGGGTGGGCAGCGCCATGGCGCAGACCAGGGCCACGCCAGTAAGGTGGCGGGCCAGGGGGGAGGATTGCAGTTTCATGGGAATAACTCCTGTGAGAGGTCAGAGGCAGCGTGGACTCAGGCGCGGCTTGTGTGAGGTGTACGCCTGCGCCAGCGCTGCGGATTCAGAACGTGGCGTTGAGTGACAGATACATGCCCTTGTTGCTGGCCTGGAAGGGCAGAGGCCCCAGGTCGGTGTAGGCGGCAGTGATGGACATGCTCTTGTTGGGGAAGTAGGCGACGAACACATCTTTCATCATGCCGGGCGAGCCAATGGTGGTGGCTGCGGCATTGGTGGGGTACTTCATGTTGTCGGGCTGCTGGCGGAATTCACCACCCAGGGCCACGTCGGGGCGCAGGAACACAGCGGCCGAGCCTTCGAGTTCGGCGTGGTAACTGTTGTCGCTCTTGGTGCCCAGGGCGCCGGCAATGCCGTTGTTGCTGTTGGTGCCGAAGCCCAACAAGCCCATGGCGCGCTAAAGCGGTGGGCTGCAGCGCCCCCCTTAAAAGAGATAAGCCCGAAACATCCAAACCATCACCAACACAATCGACACCGCGCCCAGCAGGAACATATGCAGGCCGAATTCGAGGATGCGCAGATCAAAGGTAAGCGCGCAGCAAACCCGTCTTGACGCGGGTCTGCTGCGCGCTTACGATGTTTGTCGTTTGTACTAACATAGCAGCAGTTAATCTAACAAAAGAGATGCTGCTATGACTGCTGTTGCATCGTCGCCTTCCGCCCGCTCTGCCCGACTAGGGCTGCGCGCCACCCCCGAACAGGAGGTGGTGTTGCGTCGCGCCGCTGAGGTCGCCCAC
>JAWNZB010000266.1:0-1224 GCA_038447835.1 Candidatus Igneacidithiobacillus chanchocoensis
TGTTGATACTGCCGGAGAATCTGTCGCAGGAGGTAGATGCCTTGTTGGCGGTATCTGGCTTTGGCGGCACGGAGGAGGTTCGCATCGGCAATTGCTCCATGTCTCTCCACGAAGCCTTTACCAAGCATCTGGATATTCGCCGCTGGAGCGCCAAGGCGCTACGGGAAAAACTCCCCAACGAGTCTGCACAGACATTTGTAGAGCGCCTGCGCCCTCTGCAGCCGCGGCGCTATTCCATCGCTTCCAGTGCTAGCGTCAATCCTGAGCAAGTGCACTTGCTCGTCACCGCGCAACGCTCTGATGGGGGCCTGTGCACTGACTATCTAGCCCGTCTCGATCATGGTGTCGAGTTGCGCGTGAACGTCCACGCCAATCCCAAGTTCCGCCTGCCCGCAGAGGATGTGCCCATCATCATGATCGGCGCCGGCAGCGGGCTCGCACCTTTCCTTGGATTTTTGCAGGAACGAGAGGCACGTGGTGACCACGGCAAGAATTGGCTGTTCTTCGGCGAAAGGCATGCTGCCTCCGATTTCCACTTTGCTGACAAAATCCAGCGCTGGCAACACAGTGGGCACCTGCACCGTTTGGATACCGCGTTTTCGAGGGATCAGGTGGAGGCAATTTACGTTCAGCACCGTATTCAGGAGAATGCCGCCCTGTTCTGGGACTGGCTCCAGCAGGGCGCCGTTGTCTATCTGTGCGGCAGCCGGCAACGGCTGGCTAAAGGGGTGAGCGAAACCTTGCAACACATCACCGAGGAATATGGCGGTCTCAGCGCGGAGGATGCCCGCGCCTACTGGGCTGAGCTTCAGCTAGCGGGACGTTTCTGCCAGGATGTCTACTGAGCGCTACCAGGATGGTAAACGATCCTGCAGAATCTCCAATAGCGCTGCCGCTGGCAGAGAAAGTTGTCGCTCAGCACTCATGCACAGACTGAGCACCGAGGAAGGGATATGCCGGTCTGCGAGGGGTACGTAGACCAATTCCCCCGCAGAAATCTCTTTACCGGCATCCATTTTGGTCAGCAGGCCCACACCCAAGCCACGCCTTACCAGCTCCTTCATCAGCAAGATACTGTTGGAGCTGGCGATCACCTCCGGCTGAGCCGACGCCCGTGCCAGGATCTGGTTGACGATCACCCGCAAGTCGAGAGAGGTATCGGCAATCACGAGCTTATAGGGCATGCAATCAGAAAGGCGTATCGAACTCTGCGCCACCAGGGGA
>JAWNZB010000014.1:0-34779 GCA_038447835.1 Candidatus Igneacidithiobacillus chanchocoensis
TTCGGCAACGGTGCGCACGGTTTGGTACAGACGCGCATCCTCACCAGGAACGTTTACTGCCGCCATCCAGTTGGCCGAAAGCTTGATGTGGCCGAGGGCCTGGACATCGGTAGCAAAGAGATTGGTGAGGGCTTCGGCCAAGGCCAAGCGGCCGCTTGCCGGGGCATCGAGGACCGCGACCGGCCCGCGTTCGCCCATGGCCATGGCCTCGCCATGCAAATGCCAGAAGTCACCCGCCGCCACCGCGCAGTCGGCCACCGGCACCTGCCAAGGGCCGACCATCTGATCGCGAGCGATAAGCCCGCCAACGCTGCGATCGCCAATGGTAATCAGAAACTCCTTGCTCGCCACCGTCGGATGGCGTAACACCGCATAGGCCGCTTCGCGAAGGTTCACTCCTGCGGTGACGAGGGCAGCCGTAGGCACCGGCAAGAACTGGGCATCGCGTTGCATGCGCGGCAGGCAACCCAAAAGGGCATCGAGGGAGAGATCGACGGGGTCATCGCCAAGCAGGGTATCCTGCAAATGGAGGCGCTGCCCCTCTTCTGCTTCACCCAAAACGGCCACCGGACAACGTTCGCGCGCGCAGAGCGCAAGAAATTCATCGAGCCGCTCCGGCAATACGGCAAGCACATAGCGTTCTTGCGCCTCGTTGCACCAGATTTCCATGGGCGACATGGCCGGATCTTCGTTGGGAATGGCGCGTAGTTGCAGGCTACCGCCGCGGCCGCCATCGTGGAGCAGTTCCGGTACCGCATTGGCGAGGCCGCCGGCTCCCACGTCATGGATCGCCAGGATAGGAGAGTCCAAGCCCATGGCATTGCAGCGCTCGATCACTTCCTGGGCTCGTCGCTGCATTTCGGGGTTGCCCCGCTGCACCGAGGCAAAATCGAGATCCTCCTCGCCAGTACCACTGGCTACACTCGAAGCCGCACCGCCGCCAAGGCCAATGAGCATTGCCGGCCCGCCCAAAACCAGCACCTTGGCGCCGACAGGCAAAGGACGTTTATTGATCAAATCCGGGCGAATCTGCCCTACCCCGCCGGCAAGCATGATTGGTTTGTGATAGCCCCAATGGCGGCCGCCGCCCTCGCCCTCAAAGACGCGAAAATAGCCAGCCACACTGGCACGGCCGAACTCATTGTTAAAGGCAGCAGCACCGATGGGGCCCTCGAGCATGATCTCCAACGCCGAGCGGATCCGCGGAGAACGCCCGTAGAAATCCTTCTCCCAGGCCTGCTCGTAACCGGGAATACGCAATTGCGAGACCGAAAAACCGCAGAGGCCCATCTTTGCCTTGCCGCCCCGGCCGGTGGCGGCTTCGTCGCGAATCTCGCCGCCGCTCCCGGTTGCCGCACCCGGAAAAGGTGAAATGGCGGTAGGGTGGTTATGGGTCTCGACTTTGATGAGAATGGCGAGATTTTCTTCCTGCAACTGATAGCTACCCGAAGGCGCCACAGCAAAATACTGGCTGGGCGCATGAGCGGCAATGACTGCGGCATTGTCGTGATAGGCGGAAAGCGTGCCCTCGGGATGGGCGGCGTGGGTGGAGCGAATCATCCCGAATAAGGTCTTCTGCTGCGGGACATCGTCGAGCCGAAAATCGGCATTGAAGACTTTGTGACGACAATGCTCGGAATTGGCCTGGGCAAACATCATCAATTCGGCATCACTGGGATCGCGCCGCAAGTTGCGGAACAATTGGTCGAGGTACTCTAGCTCGCCGCTCGACAGCGCGAGACCAAGCTCTTCATTGATGGCCAGAAGTGCCGGCATACCCTCGCGCAACAAGGGGATGCGCCGCAACGAACGCGGCTCTGGACGGGTGAAGACCGCGTCCGCAGCAGTCCAATCTTCCAGCACCGATTCGGTAAGGGGATCGTGCAGCAGACTGAGGAGGACGGCTCGCTGTTGCGATAACAGCGCTGTACTATGCTGGATATGAAAGGCGATGCCGCGCTCTACCCTGCGCAAGGACGACAGACCGCAAACCTGGGCAATTTCTGTGGCTTTGCTCGACCAGGGCGAGATGGTGCCAAGCCGCGGCACCACGGCAATCTCCATACCTCCGCAATCCTGGTTCCACGCCTCGCCGTAGTCGAGCAACGTCTCGGCCAGCCGTTGTTCTTGCTCCGTCGGTGCGGCTGACCAATCCAGAAGATGGACAAAGCGCGCGGACAAATTGTCTATGGCTATGTCTGCGGCGCGGATGCGCTGCATCAGGCGTTGCGCGCGAAAAGCGGACAGGGCCCGGGCCCCGCGATGTATGGCGAAGGTCACGGCAGTCTCCTGATCACGAAAAGCCTAGTTGAGTGGTACACCAATGCGACGCGCCACCTCGATGTAGGCCTCAACCACGCCACCCAAATCGCGGCGAAAACGATCCTTGTCCATTTTTTCCAGGCTCTGGGCGTCCCAGAGGCGGCAACCATCTGGGCTGAATTCATCCCCTAGGCGCAGCTCGCCATGAAAGCGGCCGAATTCAAGCTTGAAATCGACCAGAATCAAGCCCGCGCGCGCGAAGAGATCCACAAGCAAGACATTGACGCGTTCGGTCCACTGGGTCATCGCCTCGACCTCCGCGGCGCTTGCCCAGCCAAAGCTGCGGATGTGCGAGCGATTGATCAAGGGATCGTGCAGGGCATCGCTTTTGTAAAAGAACTCCAGAACCGGCGGCTCGAGTACCCTGCCCTCCTCAATACCCAGACGGCGGGAAAGGGATCCAGCGGCACGGTTGCGCACCACGCACTCCACCGGAATCATCTCCAGGCGCTGCACCACCGCTTCTTGTGGACCGCTGCGGCGCAAAAAATGGGTAGGTACACCAGCCCCTTGCAGATACTCCATGATAAAGGCGTTGAAGGCATTATTGACTTCGCCCTTGCGCGCCAGTTGCGCCAGTTTCTCGCCATCAAAGGCGGAAGTGTCGTCCTTGAAGTGGAGGATCAACTCATCAGGCTGGTCGCCAGCGTAGACGATCTTGGCTTTTCCCTCGTAGAGCTTCTCGCGCGCGCTAATGCCGGCCGTCCTTCCGGGAAGACGCGAGCGAAGATGGCGTCTATCTGCTGGGTGTGGTAGCCCAAATCAAAGAGCGCCGACAGCTCGGCGCTGTTCAGGTACGGCTGTAGATCGGGATCGGCAGACAGCAGCGTCTGAAAGTCTGCACCTTCTTGCCAAACCCGCATGGCATTGCGCTGCACCAGCCGGTAGGCATCCTCCCGCAACATCCCTTTTTCGGTGAGGGCCAGGAGCACCCGCTGGGAAAAGATCAGACCGTGCATACGCTCGAGGTTTTCGCGCATGCGCTCGGGGTAAACGACCAAACCCTCCAGCAGGCCGCTGGCGCGGTGCAGCATGAAATCGAGGACGATGCAGGCATCCGGGCCAATGACGCGTTCGACACTGGAGTGCGAAATATCGCGCTCATGCCACAGGGCAATATCCTCCAACGCCATGCCGGCGTAGCCGCGCAGCAAGCGCGCAAGGCCGGTGAGGTTCTCGGAGAGGATGGGGTTGCGCTTGTGGGGCATGGCGGAACTACCCTTCTGCCCAACGCTGAAGGGCTCCTCGGCTTCGAGGACTTCGGTCCGTTGCAGATGGCGGATCTCGATGGCGATTTTTTCGATGGAGCCGCCAATGAGGGCGAGCGTGTTGAAAAACTCGGCGTGGCGGTCACGGGAGATGACCTGGGTGCTGGCGAGTTCCGGCTGCAAGCCAAGCTCCTTACAAACCACCTCTTCGATTTCTGGTGTCACATTGGCGAAGGTACCGACCGCCCCGGAAAGCATCCCCACCGAGACCGTGGCGATGGCCCGCTCCAAACGCTGCAGGTTGCGTTGCGCCTCGGCACGCCAAACTGCCACCTTGAGACCGAAGGTGACGGGTTCGGCATGAATGCCGTGGGAGCGGCCAATCATGATCGTATCTTTGTACTTCCAGGCGAGTTGCACCAAAGCACGATCGAGACGCTGTAGGCCGCTGCGTAGGAGCCGACCGGCATCCCGTAACTGCAGGGCAAAGCCAGTATCGACCACGTCTGAGGAAGTAAGGCCCTTATGGATGTAACGACTGGAAGGGCCAACGAATTCGGCCACGGAGGTCAGGAAGGCGATTACGTCGTGCTTGACCTCTTTTTCGATCGTATCGATACGCGCCGCATCAAAATTGGCCTTTGCCTCGATTTCGGCGAGATCGGCAGCTGGGATTTCCCCCTTTGCTGCGAGAGCTCGACAAGCTGCCAACTCTACCTGTAACCAAGCCCGATATTTTGCTTCTTGGGTCCAGAGCGCGCCCATCTCGGGGCGGGTATAACGCTCAATCATGAGGCATTCCCTTTATTCGGCTCGAGCGCATTCTGCAGTTTATCGAGCACCTCGACGGCCGCCTTACTCTCCTCGTCGCCACTATTACCAGTGGAGGTCTCCAGCACGCTGCCGTTGTCATCCTTCATGGCCAGCAGCTGAACCTTTACCAGCAAGGGCTTAGCCGGCTTACCACCACCCCAGATCTTCTGGATGCTATGCCAGGCATTGGTGAACATACCGCCAAGAATGCCCGAATTCTGTTTTTCTTTACCACCGCGGACCTGCACCGACCAGACTCCCAAGGCTTCGTTGTGCACCGGGTAACCGAGGCCGTTGATGGCCATCTGTACCGCTGGCTGCGCCTTGACGGGCGGCTGATCGAGGACCAGGTACGGACCCAGGTCATCGCGGTAACGCGTAACCTTTATGGTTGGCATTTCTGCCATGACCACCGTCTGTGCCAACTGCTTTTGCACTGCCTGCAGCAGGTGACGATTGGCATCCAGATCCGGCTCGTGCGGGCTCCAGTCCACCGAGCTGGAGGCTGGGTTGATCCACATCCGCTCTTGCTGGAGGTGCAGAACCTGCGCACCATCGCTGCCCGGCTGGAGCTGGAAGGTAAATTTCATGCGCCGATTGGCACCAACGCTGCTGCCAAAGAAAGACGTCAATCCACCACGAATATACTGCCAATCGGTAACCAGTTCGTTTTTCTCTGGCGAGAATTTCGCTACGGCAATCTTCTGCTCTGCCAAAGCGGCGCGTACTGCGGTCCAAATCTGTTCCGGCTTGGCCGAGGTCTGCAGCGCAAGATCCTTACCCTGCCCAACCAGACTTGCCTGTGCCCCGGGCACCGAAGACTCGGCAACGGGCTTTTCTCCGGGCGCCAACCGCGGCTGGAAGACCGCATAACCATTGCTGGTGTCTACGCCCGCTTGCTGCACCGCTTCGCTATCGCTGAGACCGCCACCAGGGACCGTGACCCCGGGCTGTGGCGCCGATGCCAAGAGATCCGGCGGCACCGCCAAGGGCTTGAGTAGCTTGGCGTCGGTGTACGCCGGACCATTGCTGGTCTTGAAGAAGGGAATCCAGGAGCATCCGCTGAGTCCGAGACTCAGGGCGGTGGCAACGGCGACACTACGAGTAATTAGGCGTTTGCGCATGGTGGCAGGCGTACTCATGAGGCACTAGAAAGGGGGGCGCGGTCGGCATGCTGCAGGGCAGCGCGCAGCCGCGCGTGATAGGTTTCTTGCAGTGGCGTCAGCGGTAAACGAATCTGTGGGCCCATGCGTTGCATGTCCGACAGTAACCACTTGACCGGAATCGGGTTGGATTCGACAAAAAGATCGCGATGCAGGGGCACCAAGGCGGCGTTGATGCGCCGCGCCAAGCCAAAGTCACCGTCGAGGGCCGCGTCCATCATCTCGGCCATGGCGCGGGGGGCGATATTGGCGGTGACCGAAATGACCCCGCGCGCACCCAGAGCCACCGCAGCCAGGGCCGCACTGTCGTCGCCACTGTAGACCTCGATACTGGCTGCCTGCGTCTCGCAAAGATGCAGAATCTCGGCAACGCGATCAATCTTGCCGCTCGCTTCCTTGATGCCGACCACGCAGGGGCGCTGCGCCAGGCGCGCGACGGTTTCCGGGAGAATGTCGCCCGAGGTACGACCGGGCACATTGTAAAGAATCATTGGAAAGTGGCAGGCATCGGCAATCGCGCTGTAATGCAGGAAAAGCCCTTCTTGCGTAGGCTTGTTGTAGTACGGCGAGACCAGCAGGGCCGCATCGGCCTGGGCCTCTATCGCGGCGCGGGTGAGCTCGATGGCCTCGGCGGTGGCATTGGCGCCAGTGCCGGCAATGACGGGTATCCTGCCATGTACCTGCTCGACCACACTGCGAATCACCGCAACGTGTTCTTTGACCGAGAGGGTTGCCGACTCACCGGTGGTCCCAACAGCGACGATGGCATCGGTACCCTCGGCAATGTGCCACTCCACTAGCTCGCGCAAAGCCCGATCGTCTACTGCGCCGGCGAAATCCATTGGCGTTACCAGTGCCACCATACTTCCGTGAAACATCACCGCTCTCCAGCGATCAACGCGCATCCGTGAAGCCTGAATGGTACTGGTCGCCGGTAAGCCTTGGCAAGGCGACCCGTCACCCGTAATAATCGTATAACAATATATTCTTGTTGTTTGTTCGCAGATCGGCTATAAACGGGAGAACTTTTGCAGCAGGAGCACTCCCATGCCCACCCACCCCGAAAACTACATCGCAGAAGTGCGGCCCATTCGTCTTACCGAGCTGCGCAGCGTCATCCGACCAGAGCGCTACCAGCAATCCCCTACCCGCGCCCTGCTTGCCTATGCTTTCGACGGCAGCCTGTACCTAGCGGCGATTGCCGGAGCCTTGCTAGCGCCCCATTGGGCTCTCAAGCTTCTCTTTGGTCTGCTGGCAGGGTCTGCCATCGCTTTCATGTTCGTGTGGGCGCACGACGCCGCCCACGGTGCGCTGTTTCGCAGCCAGCGTCTATCCCGTTGGTTGGGTACCCTCTTCATGCTGCCTTCGTTCAACATGTACCGGCTCTGGGCCCATGGCCACAATCGCGTACACCACGGCTTTACCAGCTTGAGCTCCGTCGACTGGATTTGGCGCCCCTGGACTCCCGCCGAATACGAGGCGAAATCTCGCTTTCAGCGCCTACTCTATCGCTTGGAGCGCAGTCCCTACGGTTGCGCCCTGCATTACCTCCTGCGCGTATGGTGGCCGGGCATGATCCGCTTTCGCGGTGACGGCAAAAATCGTACTCTCTTTCGCCGCGACAAGTGGCTGACCCTGGTATTTTTTGTGGGCCTTTCCTTGCTCGCCTACGCCGTAGGCGGATTGTGGTCGTGGTTTGCGGCGGTGCTCTTGCCCTTTTTGGTCTTCAACTACTACATCGCCTTGTTTGTCTTTTTACACCATACCCACCCCGATCTGCCCTTCTTTGCCGAAAAGGAGGATTGGTCGCCGGCCCTAGGGCAGCTCTACTGCAGCACCATCGTGCGTTGCTCGCGCGTGAGTGAGATGCTGATCCATAACATCCTCATCCACACGCCCCACCATGTCGACCCGCGCATTCCTTACTACCATCTGCGTGCGGCTTACGCCGATTTGGCCGCGCACTACGGTCAGTACATTCACGAAATGCGCTTCAGCTGGCGCGGGGTCTGGCGCATCTTCCGCGAATGCCAACTCTACGATTACGAAAACCAGCGCTGGCTGCGCTTTCGCCAGCGGCGGGCGTGGCTAGCCGAGCACCAGCTGCCGCGCAGCATCGTCCCGCTTGGGGAGCATGCCGCGCCCTGAGGCGCTCAGCTGCCGTAATAGTCGCGGTACCAAGCAACAAAGCGCGCAAGGCCGGTGGCAAGCTCCGTGCGCGGGGCAAAGTCCACCGCCTGCTGCAGCTCCGAGACCTCAGCATAGGTCGCATGGACGTCGCCGTCCTGCATGGGGAGAAGCTCAAGGGTTGCTTGTCGACCAAGGGCGTCTTCCAGTACATGGATGAAGTCGAGCAAAGCGACAGGCTGATGATTGCCGATGTTGTAGATGCGAAAAGGTGCGGCACTACTGGCGGGATCCTGCGGCCAGGACGATTGCGGCGCTGGGGCCAACGGCAGTAGACGGAGCACAGCCTCGACGATGTCGTCGATATAGGTGAAGTCGCGCTGCATCTGCCCGTGGTTGAAGACCGGAATTTTTTCTCCGGCGAGAATTTTTTGTGTGAAGCTGAAGTAGGCCATATCCGGCCTGCCCCAAGGTCCGTACACGGTAAAAAAGCGCAGTCCGGTCATGGGGATGCGGTAGAGATGGGCGTAACTATGCGCCATCAACTCGCCGGCGCGCTTGGTGGCGGCGTAGAGGCTCACCGGATGGTCGACCGGATCGTGCACGCTGTAGGGCAGGCGACTATTGGCCCCGTACACCGAACTCGAGGAGGCAAAGAGCAAATGCTGAACCTGCTGATGCCGACAGCCCTCGAGTATGTTCAGAAAACCTTGCAGATTGCTATCCACATAGTCGTGCGGCACCTTGAGGGAATGGCGCACCCCAGCCTGGGCGGCCAAGTTGACCACGGCGGCAAAGGGCGTTTTGGCAAAAAGCGTCTCCATTCCAGCGCGATCGGCTAGATCGAGGCGCTGGAACTGAAAACCCGGGTGGCTTTCGAGCAAGTGTAGGCGCGCACGCTTTAGGGCCGGGTCGTAGTAAGCATTGAGGTTGTCGATGCCGTAGACAGTATAGCCCTCGGCAAGCAGACGACGGCTTAGATGGAAGCCGATGAAGCCTGCCGCCCCGGTAACCAGCACTCTACCTTCCATCTTCACTCCTTGTCGCGCAGCCAGCGCAGGTAGCGACGCACGCCAGCGGCGACGTCGAGAAAGGGCTTGTCGTAACCGGCGGCTCGCAGCCGTTGGATATCTGCCTGGGTAAAGCTCTGATACTTGCCGTGTAGGGCCTCGGGCATGGGCATGTACTGGATGACGCCCGTCTGTTGCAGTTCTGCCAGACTGCGAGCTGGCCGTCCAGCCTCCTCGTCGATGGCCTGGATCACGGCTACCGCCACCTCATTGAAGCTCTGCGCTCTTCCAGTGCCAACATTGTAGATGCCGGACTGCGGCCGATCGAGAAAATGCAGATTCACGGCGACAACGTCGTCGACATGGATGAAATCCCGTTGCTGCTCACCGTCGGCATAGCCAGCACTGCCGGCAAAGAGCCGCACCTGCCCTTCCTGACGATATTGCCGAGAAAAATGCAGGGCTACCGAGGCCATACGTCCTTTGTGGAACTCCCGCGGTCCGTATACGTTGAAGAAACGGAAGCCATGCACCGGCACTTGCAGTTGCCCCCAGTGGGCGCGCAGATATTGGTCGAACTGAAACTTGCTGAAAGCGTAGATATTGAGCGGATCTTCGGCGCTGCGCTCCTCGCTGAAGGAGCCGGTCATACCATAAACCGAGGCGCTCGAGGCATACAAAAAAGGCACGCGCTGTTCCTGACACCAGTGGAATAGGGCCTTGGTATGGGCGAAGTTGTTTTCCATGACATAACGACCATCGCTGGCCATAGTGTCGGAGCAGGCGCCCTGATGCAAAATCGCGTCGATTTTGCCAAATCGCCCCGCGAGCAGCGCAGGTAGGAAAGCCTCGGCTTCGTAATAGTCGCGAATATCGAGGTCGGCGAGGTTGCGGAACTTGTCCGGACGTTGCAGGTGATCGCTCACCAAAATATCGGAAATTCCCCATTGATTCAGGGCATACACAAGATTGGCACCGATGAACCCGGCACCGCCAGTGACAATAAACATATCTGCGCGCACCTCCTTCGCGCTATCATAGCAAAAACCCGTGGAGAGGAGTCATGCCTGACCAATCCCTGTTGACCATCGTCGTTCTCCTTGCCGCCGCCGTGCTGCTGGTCGCCCTGGCGCGCAAGATTCGCCTGCCCTCCATCATTTCGTATCTGATGGTAGGGATCTTGCTCGGCCCTCATGCCCTGGCATTGGTTCCGGACGAGGAGCGGATGCGCCATTTGGCGGAGTTCGGCGTCGTCTTCTTGATGTTCAGCATTGGCCTCGAGTTCAGTTTGGCGCAGTTCATGCGCATGCGTCGCCTCGTTTTTGGCCTGGGTACTGCCCAGGTCTTGCTCACTGCCCTCGCCTTTTTGGCTGTAGCCCTGCTCATTCCCCTGCCCTGGCGGACTGGTGTCACCCTGGGGGGTATTCTTGCGCTTTCTTCTACCGCCATGGTGGTGCGCGCCCTGGCCGAGCGCCTCGAAACCCAAAGCCGGCATGGACGCATCGCCATCAGTGTTCTGCTGTTTCAGGACCTTGCCGTCATTCCCTTGCTGATCCTGATTCCTGCACTGGCCGGCTCCACCGCCAACCTACCCCACGATCTTGCCATCGCCAGCGGCAAGGGTGCGCTTGCAGTGCTGGTCCTCCTGCTGCTCGGGCGCCCGCTGATCAACCCATGGTTTGGCTGGGTAGCGGCACGTAAATCCAATGAGCTCTTCATGCTGAACTTGCTCTTGGTAACCCTGACCCTGGCTTGGGTTACCGAAGCAGCGGGGCTTTCTCTGGCCCTCGGTGCCTTCATTGCCGGCATGCTGCTGGCCGAAACCGCCTATCGCTACCAGGTGGAGGCAGATATCGCGTCTTTCCGTGACATCCTTCTCGGGCTCTTCTTTGTAACCATCGGCATGATGGTCAATGTGCCAGTACTACTTGCCTACCTGCCCTGGGTGCTCTTTGTGTTGTTGCTCATTTTTGTGCTCAAAGGCGTTATTGTCTGGGCTGTCTGCCGGTTCACCGGCTTCGAGACCGGTGTGGCGATTCGCAGCGCCATCGTCCTCGCCCAGGCGGGAGAGTTTGGTTTTGTGTTGATTTCCCTGGCGGCGCAGAAAAATCTCCTCCCCAGCAATGTCCTCCAGCCGGTGCTCGGCGCCATGCTTTTGTCGATGCTACTGGCACCACTTCTGGTTCAGCACAATGGCCGCATCGCCCGCTTTCTTGCTCCGGGGTACAAAAAACAGCGGGAGCAGAATTTGGACATGGTGCGCGAGCAGGATCTTAGAGAACAAGTCATCATCTGTGGATACGGACGCGTGGGCCAGAGCATCGCCAGGGTTCTCGACGATGAAGGCGTGCCATACCTGGCCCTGGATCTCGATCCCACTCGCGTGCGGCAAGCCCAGGCTGCTGGCGAGTCGATTTTTTACGGCGACGCTGGCCGCCGCGATCTGCTGGAGGCGGCCGGGATTGCCCATGCCCGCGCGATTGTCATCACCTACGGCAATTCCCGGCAGTCGATTCGAGTACTGGCAGCGGCCAAGGAACTGCGACCGCAAATCCCGACCATTGTGCGTGCCCACGACGACAGCCAAATGGAAGCACTGGAGGCGGCAGGGGCAGACGCGGTCATCCCCGAAGTCACCGAGGGGGCTCTGATGCTTGCCTCGCAGACGCTCTTGCAGATTGGCTTTCCCATGAGCACGGTACTGCGCCGGGTGCAGCGTTTTCGGCAGGAGCGCTACAGCCTTTTTCGCGGCAATTTTTGGGGCGGATCAGAGCCCGGAGAGGACCAGAACTCGCCGCGCCTGTACCCCATTTCTCTTGGCGAGACAGCCTATGCTTTGGGGCATCGCCTTGGCGATTTAGATTTGGAACGCTTTGACGTGCAGGTGGCCGCTGTGCGCCGCTTTGGCATTCGCGGTCGCGATCCCGCACCGGATACCCGCCTGCGGCGCGACGACGTATTGGTACTTTTCGGCCGGCCGGAAGCCCTGGTCGAGGCAGAACGCTTTGTACTCAACGGGGAGCAGGAAGAAAAAGTGAGCAAGGCGCAAGAAGTCGCCTAAAGACGGGCGAATGTAGAGGGACAATTGCATGCGTTGGAGTCTGTTGGAAATTATGCGGCAAACAGAAATCGCTGTCTGGCAGGGGGAAGAGGCCTTCCTGCTGCGCGATTTGGGTACGGAGTACGGCGCCAAAGACGTGCTCGAACCCAGCCCGGCGCTACGCGATCGGCTTTCCAACCCAACTTGGCACCAGGGACTCCGCGCCGTCGACTTGCATGCGGCACGTTTTCTACCGCCCCTGCTGGGTCAAAAGATCCTCTGCGCCGGTCTCAACTACCGCGATCACATCCTAGAAACCCACAGCGAAACGACGTCTTATCCCAACTTCTTCACTCGCTTTCCAGATTCTTTTGTAGGACACGAGGAGGCCTTGGAGATCCCGCCAATATCCTCTGCCCTCGATTACGAAGTAGAGCTCGCGGTTATCTTGGGTCGGCCGCTCTTCGGCAGCATCTCCCGCGATGCGGCGCTGGCGGCGGTGGGGGGGTACACCATTTGTAATGACGGCAGTTTTCGCGACTTGCAATTTCGTGCGAGCCAATGGACCCTGGGCAAGAATGTGCCGCGCAGTGGCGCGCTCGGGCCTTGGGTGCTGAGCGCCGACGAGTTGCCCTTGGGGGCGCAGGGCCTACAGCTGCAGACCTGGGTGGGCACGGAGTGCCTACAAGATGGCAACAGCGCCGACCTACTCTTCGACGTTGCCGACTTACTGATTGCCCTGGCGGCGGTCTTGCCTTTGGCGCCGGGCGATGTGCTCGCCACTGGTACCTCGGCCGGTGTCGGCTTTACGCGAGAGCCACCGCGCTTTTTACGAGACGGCGAAGTCTGCGAACTGCGTATCGAGGGTATTGGCAGCCTCCGCAACCCGGTACGCAAGGCCGCTCACTCCAAATAGGTGTACCCCTGTAGACCATCGCGGAACTCGCGCAAAAAGCCCTCGCGCTTGGCGGCCGGGATGTGCAGGTTGGTGGCCGCCAGCTTCTTTTCGAACTCGCGCACCAACTCTTCGGCAGAGAACTGCACCGCTTGCAAGACTTCCGCCACGGTGTCTCCAGGCACTGCTCCCTCGAGGCGCAGGGAGCCGTCGCTTTCGCAGATGACATTGACGGCATCAGCATCGCCGAAGAGATTGTGTATATCGCCAAGGATTTCCTGATAGGCGCCGACCAGAAAAACGCCGAGGCAGTAATTTTCGCCCTCCTGCACAGCATGTACCGGCAGGCTGGGGCTGAGCCCATCGGCCGTCACATAGGCATCGATGCGCCCGTCGGAGTCGCAGGTGATGTCCTCGAGGCGGGCGCGGCGGGTTGGACGCGCATCGAGACGCTGAATAGGCATGATCGGAAACACTTGGTCGATGGCCCAGACATCGGGCAAAGACTGGAAGAGTGAAAAGTTGGCAAAATATTTGTCTACCAGTTTTTCTTCTAGTTCATCCAGAACTTCACGATGGGCGCGCTTTGCAGCATCGAGCAGCGACCGGCAGCGCCACATGAGGTGCGCATAGATCCGCTCTGCCCGCGCCCGCCCGGCAAGATCCAGCAGCCCGAGCTTGAAGGCCTGTTGGTCTTCGCCAAGGCGAAAAACCGCCTCTTGATAGATTTCCAGAGCCGTACTGGCATCCGGGCGGCTCTCCAGGCGCGCGAGCAAACGCGCCCACGGGTCTTTGGCATCCTCGGGTCGGTCCGTTGCCGCCAGGCTCTCCCCCGCAGCCATCTCGACATCAATGATGTTGAAGAGCAGCACTGCGTGGTGCGCCGTTAGGGCGCGTCCCGATTCCGAGATGATGCGCGGCTGCGGTAGCGCCTCCTCCCGGCATAGCTGCGCGAGTCCCTCGACCACCGCTTGCGCGTAGTCCTCGAGGCGATAATTGGTGGAACAGTAGGCGCGGGAATGGGTACCCTCGTAATCCACCCCCAAACCGCCGCCCACGTCTACCACCTGCAGATTGGCACCCAAGCGTCGCAGCTCGCCGTAGAGGCGGGCACACTCGCGCATCCCTTCATGTATATGTTGAATATTGGGAATTTGCGAGCCGAGGTGAAAATGCAGCAATTGCAGATACTCGAGGGCATCATTGCGCTCCAACTCGGCAACCAGCTTGAGGATTTCCGTAGAGGAAAGGCCAAATTTGGATTTTTCGCCGCCGGTGTTCTGCCACTTTCCTGCCCCGGCCGAGGCCAGACGGGCACGCACACCAATGCGCGGCCGCACTCCGAATTCCTGGCTGATGCGCAAAATCAACGGCAGCTCGGCGCTTTTCTCGACTACCAGATATACCTGCAAGCCAAGGCTCTCGCCCATCAGGGCGAGACGAATGTATTCCGCATCCTTGTAGCCGTTGCAAATGATCGTCCCGCCTGCGGGCATGAGGGCAAGAACGATCAACAGCTCCGGCTTGCTCCCCGCCTCCAGACCAATCTGCCCCGCGCCGGCGTGCAGGATCTCCTCCACCACCCGGCGCTGCTGGTTGACCTTGATGGGATAGACTGGGGTATAGGAAGCGGTGTAGTTTTCGCGACGCATTGCCTCTGCAAAGGCATGTTGAAGAGCCTGCACGCGCTGCTGCAAAATCTGCGGAAAACGCAACAGGCAAGGCATGCCAAGATTTTGCCCAGGCAAACGGCTCAACACGTCGACCAAGCCGGCCCGTGCCGAATCGGCGGCGCCCTTGGGCGTTACCCAAAGCTGACCATCTTCACCTATCTGAAAATATCCCTCGCCCCAATGGGCAAGATTATAGAGATTGCTTGCGTCTTCCCCAGTCCAGCCCACTTACCGCCCTCCCCTCGTGCTCGCGCGGCTCAGTCTAGGGCTTGCCGGGATCGCGCTCAAGGCAAAACGACTAGACTACGTTACAAAGCCTCGTTGGCGTAGTCTGCCAAACGCGAGCGCTCGCCGCGGCGCAGGGTCACGTGGCCGCTGTGCTCCCAGTTTTTGAAGCGATCGACTACGTAGGTCAGGCCCGAAGTCGTCTCGGTCAGGTACGGCGTATCGATCTGGGCAATGTTGCCCAAGCAGACCACCTTGGTCCCCGGCCCGGCGCGGGTGATCAGGGTCTTCATCTCCTTGGGCGTGAGGTTTTGCGCCTCGTCGATGATGACGAATTTTTCGAGGAAGGTGCGCCCGCGCATGAAGCTCATCGATTTGATACGCAGGCGCTTACCGATGAGATCCTGGGTCGCGCTGCGCCCCCAACTGCCCGCCCCTTCCGGGCCGCGGGAGAGGATTTCGAGATTATCCTCGATGGCCCCCATCCATGGCTGCATTTTCTCTTCTTCGGTGCCCGGCAAAAAGCCGATCTCATCGCCCACCGGCACGGTGGCACGGGTAATGATGGCCTCGGCATAGCGCTTGTCTTCAAAGATTTGCTGCAGCGCCGCCGCCAGGGTCAACAGCGTCTTACCGGTACCTGCCGGCCCAAGAATGCTGACGAAGTCGATATTGGGATCAAGCAGCAACGATAATGCATAATTCTGTTCGCGATTGCGCGCGCGCACTCCCCATACCGCATTGCGCTCGGTGCCGTAGTCGACAATGCGCTCGATGATGGCATGATCCGGGGCAACGGAGCGGACGATGGCCGAAAAATCCTCGCCCTGCTCGCCTTCCGGATTGATCTGGATGAATTGGTTGGGATACCAATGGGCGATCGCCGGCCCGCGCAGCCGGTAAAAGCTGCGCCCGCTCTCCTGCCAGGCATCGAGATCGCGGCTATGGTGCTCCCAAAAATCCGCCGGCAGGATGTCGACGCCAGTATAGAGCAGGTCGGCATCTTCCAAGGCGCGATCGTTGTGATAGTCCTCCACCCGAATACCCAGGGTGCGGCCCTTGATGCGCAGGTTGATGTCCTTGCTAACAAGGATCACCTCGCGCTCAGGGTGCAGGCTCTGCAAGGCCAAGGTCACCGCGAGAATCTCGTGGTCCGCCTTGCCCCCCGCCAAGTCATCGGGCAACTTTTGCTGGTAGGCCGCCGTTTGGAAATACAAACGTCCCTGGGCGTACGGCAACGGCAAGCCGGCCTCGAGGTCGGCATCGCTGGTCAACATCTCATCAAGATGCCGACTCACCTGGCGCACATTGCGCGCCTGTTCGCTCAGACCTTTCTTGTGCTGGTCCAACTCCTCCAACACGATCATCGGCAAAAGGATGTCGTGTTCCTGAAACCGGAACAACGACGCCGGATCGTGCATCAAGACATTGGTATCGAGAACGTAAAGGCGCGGCTGACTACCCTCGGGCTTGTCGCTCATTTGGCCAGCTTTTGCACTTCGGCCAGGATTTTTTCGGCATGACCCGCGGCTTTTACCTTACTTTCTGCATAGGCCAACTTGCCCTCGGCATCGATAATGAAAGTGCTGCGCTCGATACCCATGTACACCTTGCCGTAGTTCTTTTTTTCCTTGATGACGTCGTAGGCCTTACATAAGGTCTCGTCGGGGTCGGAAAGCAGCGAGAAGGGAAAGGAATATTTGCAGGCGAATTTGTCGTGGCTGGCCACACTATCCCGCGACACGCCAAGCACTTCCGCCCCCAAGGCCTGGAATTTGGGGTAGAGGGCGCTGAACTCCTGGCCCTCGGTGGTGCAGCCCGGGGTATCGTCTTTGGGGTAGAAGTAGAGGACCACGATCTTGCCCCGCAGGCTTTCCGAAGATATCAGCTCACCGCGTTGATTCTGCGCCGCAAATGCTGGAGCCATTTGACCGATTTCGAGGGTTTCCGCCATGACTTTTCTCCCTGTTGGTTACGACGAATCTACCGCGAGCCCCGCGCGACTGTCCAGTTACTTTGCCGCGGCTGCGCCCGCGGGGTACCATGCAAGCATGGACCAACAGAGTGCAGTGGCAGAACGTACCAGCGAGGCAGAGCGCCGCATTCGCGCTGCCGGCCAGCGCCCAACCAAAGCGCGGCTGCAGATTCTGCAGGCGTTGCTCGATCTTGCGCAGCCGGTGAGCCATGGCGAAATTCAGGAGCACATTCTCGAGCACTGGAAGGAAGCCATGGACCGCGTTACCCTCTATCGGGGCCTCGACTGGCTAGTGCAGCACCAACTCACCCACCGCATTACCGCCGATGACCGCGTCTGGCGCTTTAGCGCCATCAACCTCGAGCACCCCTCCCACCCGCATTTTCACTGTCTACGCTGCGGGCAAGTCCTTTGCCTGCCCGAAAGCCAACTCCCCCAACCCATCCTCCCCGACGACTACCGGGTCGAGGAAATCGAAATGGTCGTCAACGGCATCTGCCCCCATTGCCAAAAGGCCGTGGAGAGTGGGGATAAGAAGGGGGGATGAAAAATCCGCGGTTTTTTCATCAGTCGGATTCGAGCATACCCAAACAAAAATCTGCGCAGGACGGCGAGCTCTACGACATAAGAAGCCTGCCTCGCTCACAAGGTCTACCACTGCAATACCGACGGTATATCCAAACGCCAGCAGCCTAGTGCATTTAGAGCGAAGGTCGGTTAAATTGATAGCGCCGCACAACCAATCGAGTCGAGTAAGGATATAACATGTACAAGTCTTTTTGGATCAGCGTCGCCTCAGCCGCCGCTCTTATCGCATCGCCTTTTGCTCTTGCGCTACCCAGCGAGTCCGTGAATGTTTCTACGCCTGATGGAATACTGCACTATCATTACGATTCACACACTTTGAATCTTACCGTGAGTGGTGCACGTGGCGTGCTGAGCGTTGTACCCGGTCAAGCGGAAGCGAACAATCACCCGCCTGTTCATACACCCGCGGGCTCCGCCGTACTGCTGAGCTATAACACGGGCGGCAATAATGACTGCCCCGAAACTTATCAATGGTTCAGCATTCTTCCCGGTGGACAATATCGACATACGCCAGTCTTCGGACACTGCTACCACCCGGAGCATATTCACACCCAAGGCAACCAAGTGTTGTTTACTCAGGTGAGTAACATGGGCAAGGGAAACCGAGAGATGGCATACAACATACAAAGTGGCACGATGCAGATAGTGTCCTCTAATTTGGTGGATAAGAATGCGCCAAAAATCGTAGTAACGTCTTGGCACGCTTTTGTACCGGTATACGGCACCATCGAAAAAAATGGCACCGGATATGTACTCCGCTTTCCGCAGAAAGTAGAGATTACTGGATCAGATTCCCTACCGGGAAATCTCTATACGGATTCGATAGCCATTCATAAATTGGAAGTGCCCGCAAGCGATATCGGCAAACCTGGGCACTACTTAGCACAGATAGCCGTACCCATGGCCGGGCCAACCATCAACACAATTCGTCCGCAAATAAGATAGCGCAAGATCTGCTGCCCTCCTCGGCTTTCACCAACGCACGGTTGGCCCGATTTTGGCTTAATATAGTTGAGACCTGCAATGTTTGCGTGCTAGTCGGAGGGCAGCCCATGGCGGCATGCCCTAACATCGCCCGACAATGGCTATCGCATTTTTTCGGATCGAAGGGCACCAATGCAGAGGAAGCTGCCGTTCAGCGGTAGCTCTACGGCGCCCTCCGAACTCGTCATCACGTCCAAAAGCCGAGACAGCATTTTAATCGTGGATTTTCGGAGTCGCAAGCATGTGATTCATTGATGGAGCATTATCGGTATCCGACAAATCTCAAAAAGATTCGTATGCGACGAACTTTCTAAAACCGAAATGATAACATCATCTAATCATATTGTAAAAATAGTCTGGATTCATCATCGTCCCAAAATCAAGAATATGATAGAGGGCAGCAAAAAAAGACACGACAAAAACAGTGAAAAGTAAATCTAGTAAGTTAAATGTAACATTTCTCAATGGAAATCGCAGAATTGCAAACTGGACAGCAACAATTGAAGACATAAAAAAAAGGTAAACTATATAAAAAACCTTTAAAAAAAATCCAAGATAGCCGCTTATTCCTAAAAAATAGAAAACCAAAAAAGAAAGCAAGAAAAAAGATAGATTGACTATAAAAATTTTTATAAAATCAATAATCTTGTATTCATGCGACCTATCGAAATAATAGATTTTAAAAAAACTTGAAATAATTAATTTTGCCTTAGTTATCAATGAATATGGCATTATTTTATCCTCTAGTTATCAAAAAAATTTGGCTTCAATTTACATTCTCATTTTCCAGCGAGACTTTAAATTTTATGAAGAATAGCAGCCAACACACCTATAACTGCCAATCCACTCAAGGATATGGCGTTGCATTGCACGTGTGCTCAACTTTATCTTTATTCTCGTCCAGAATTTTGGGGTTATAGAGGTGTCAACAAGAGCAAGCGCCTCGTCCGCTTCCGCTGGACGAAATGCATCATTTTTCCTGGTAACTCTGAGACTCCCTGAGCGTAACGTGCTGAATCCCCTACAGGCAGGCAATCCCCACCGAATACTATCATCATACCTTACGTATTGCATAGGGAAACCCATTACATATCTGGGAAATTCCCAGCCCGCGCCCAACGTCCCATTCAGCCTCTTCCCGCTTTTCTCCTGCAGCTCTAGTACAACATTGTTCGCGGCTACGTTACATATGCAATTATCTTAATCGTGATACTACTCCAACACATCGCTAGTGACAATACCCTGTAAGGTCAAAGCTCTTCACAGTATGGAAAAGCGTAGGGCTAGGTAATATTAGCGAATAGCGTGATGCGCCCAGGTTTGTCTTTTCATGTCCTAGAAAGCTAAACAATAACCTGCGGCCCATCGTTCCCCTCTGCCCTACCCTACGGGAGCTAGGAAAGCGGCCTGGCCTGAGAAACTATGGAGAGCAATTGCCTGGTCGAGAATAACGCCGGTGCCCTCATTGGGGTAACCGTAGGCATTGGAGAGCACGCGCACGGCGCCAATGTGATAATCGACGGCATGGTGGGTATGACCATGCAGCCACAGGTGCACGCCGACGTCGCCGCTGTGCGCCACAAAGTCGTCCAGGCAGCTGGCGTAGGCGCCGGAAAGATCGTCTTTGCGAAAAGCAGGATAGATGGACTCGCGAGACGGAGCATGGTGGGTAACCACCAACTTGCTGCCGCTCCACGGTGCGCCAATGGCCGCATCGAGCCATTGCAGACTGCTTTGGTGCAGCTCGAAAGCATCACGCACCGAGAAGCGAGCCGTACCGCCACGCGTGCGAATGTGCTTGTGATCGCGCATCATTTCCTGCGCTGCTCGCAGCGCGTACGGGTCGGCGCCCTGGTAATCGGACCAAAGCGTGGTGCCTATAATGCGCAGCGTACCAATATCCAAGATTTCCTGCTCCAGCAGCGTAAAACGCGCGAGCAAATCCTCCGACAAATGTTTGGCCAAGGCCTCGCGCCATTTTTCTGGGGCGCGCTCTATCGACATCCCCCAATAATCGTGATTTCCGAGTACCGCAACCACATAGGGAAAGGGCTCGGCCACTATCCGCAGCCAGTCTGCCAGCTTTTTGGGGGTACCAAAATCGCCAGCCAGTACCAAAAGGCTCTCCTCGTCGGTTGGCAGGCGGTCGAAACGCACGCTATGCGGAGGATTTACATCTACATGAATATCAGACAAAAGACGCAGATACCGCGGAGCATTAGCGATGCCCCGCTGGGTCTGGGGGGTTGCGGTCATTGGGGGGTCTCCTTGCCGAGTTCGAGTACTGCTCTCGGTAGCTCCCTATAGTATCAGCTCTCCTGCCGGTGCCTAGCTCTGCGTCTGCGACGACGGCAGCGAGGCGAGCAAGAGCACTAGGCTCGCCAACTCCTTGCTGCTTTGCTGTAGCGGCTGCCCGTTCAGAGTGATGCTCTGTTGCTGCGCCTGCAAGTCCAACACGATCTTGCCATCTTGGGATTGGAACAAGGGATTTTGCGGGATGGCTTGGGCAATTTGCTGCACCTGCAGGCGCTGGGCGGCATCCAGGGGGTGTTGCCCAAAATCACTACTGGTGGCGAGTAAAGCCTGTTGTACCAGGGCCGGATTACAGCGCAGTTGTAGCTGCAGCGAAGTGCCCGCGGGCAGGCCATTTTGTAGGGGCGACTGTGCCACGGCCTGCTCGTCTTTGAGGAAGGTTGCAACGTCCTGGGTTTGAAAGTGCATTTGCAGGTGCAAGCGGGCGCCGTCTTCCCCATCGATGCGAAAATGGCTGACTTGGAATTGCATCGGTCCCTGCCACGCCGCTGGTGCCGCGAGCCCGCCCTCGGCGAGCCCCAGGGCCTCGGCGTGGGTGTCTTGCAAAACGCTCTGCGGCGCCTGCAGAAAGCTTTGGCCTTGTACTTTCTCGATCTGCACCGGACCAAAGAGGCTCGGCCCTAACTGCATCCGCGAGTGCAGCTCTACCTGGCCATTGCTTACCGCTTCCCGATACTGCTCGTGTAACCCGCTGAGCTGGAGCCGAGTCTTGCCATCTTCTTGCCAGCGTAGCTGGTGCAAATGGAAGCCGCTGTGCAAGGTGCCGTCGTTTTCGGCAAAGTGACCGTGCAGCGTCGACCAAACGATCGCATCGTCGCCCTGTTGTATGGTGCCGCTAGAAATGCGTAGCCGGCTTTGTTTTGCACCCCAAGCCTCGATCTTGGTTTGTAGGAGCAGCGGGCGGGCGCTGTCGGTCCAGTGAACTGCCGCGTCGGGGCCGGCAATATCTTGGTAGATCTTCGAATCGGTGGGCAAAAAGCTTTCAATACGCAGCACACTGCCGTCCGGGTAGAGACCTTGGGAAATCTCTTGACGAATGGGCAGCAGGTTTTGCTCCTTGCCGTTCTCGTCATAGAGCAATTCGCCGTGGTCGCTGCTATGAAAGATGCCCGGATTACTGCTCAGCACATGGTAGCTCAGCCCATCGCCGAGGGGGATAAGAGCGCCGGGCTGCAGCTTAGCCGCGACCTGCTGACCGGCGTACCAACTCGAGCCGCCATACGCCACCGCAAGCAGGAGCACCAGCCCCGAAACACCCGCAATGACGATGCCGCCTCGGCGCCCGGATCTTTGCGCCTTGGCACTGGTGATAGGGCTGTTTCCGGTCGGGGCCCCACAACTACCGCAAAAAGCATCGTGCGGGCCCACCGACTTACCACAGCGACCACAAAATCGAGCAGGATTTGTCATCGTCTAGCTCCCATCCAATAAACAGGGGCTTGAGATTGGGCACATTGCGGCATGCTTCTACTCCTTTGCTTCTATACACTTTGCGCAAAAGAGTACGTGGGAAGCACAGGCATGGCAACCGTGCCGGCTTGTCAATCCTCGAGCGCGGAGGGGTTTATTTTGGGCGCTTGTGGTACGGCTGGCCGACGCCAGTCATATTCCGGTTTTTCCGATACTGGAACACTGGAATATTTCTGATAGGCGCGGTACTTGGCCAATTCTCGCTGTAATTCCAGTTCTGCTGCCAAAAAGTTCATCTCGCTCTGCTTTCCCTGCGCCAAAATATTTTTGGCATTCGCGATATTCTCTTTGATGGCTGCCGGGTCGAGATCGGGAATGCGCAAGCTCAGATCGGCAAGAACCGTCACACCTGCAGGCTGCACTTCCGCAAAGCCGCCCTCCAAAAACAAGACTTCAGTACTACCATCGGGGAGCTGCATACGCATTTCACCAGCCTGCAGAATGGACAACAGCGGCGCGTGATGGGCAAGAATACCCAACTCCCCCATCGCGCCGGGCAAGACCACAAACACGCACTGCCCGGAGTAGACCAAGCCATGAACATCGGCCACCTGCAGGGAAAACACCGTCGTTGCTTGCATCTAAAACGCATCTCCCGTGTTGGTACCTACCATCAAAAACCGCCGCTGGGCCCGCGTTAGGCCGATACCTTCAACTATATCACGCGCATCACACGGCGCCCCGTATCTGCACACCTCGCATCTTGATTGACTGAGGGCGCTTGGCGCAGACTGCGCGCGCGTGCTGGCCCCTTGGCAGCAAAACAGGAGAGCGATATCGATGAGCGAACATGGACTCCATACCCACGCCCCCCACGAGGAAGCGGTTCACCACGCCGCTGATGGCACCGGGCAACACCACAGCCTTGGGCAGTGGGTTGCTATATTTACCGCGATACTCGCTGCCTTTGGCGCACTGGTGAGCTATCAGGGTAGCCATCTCATGAACGAAGTCTTGCTCTACAAGAACGAAGCAGTGCTGGAGAAAGCGCGGGCAACAGACCAGTGGAATTATTATCAATCGGTAAGTACCAAGCTGCACTTGCTGGAACTGGGGGAAATTCTCGATCCCGCAAAAAAGGACGCGTTTCAGCCAAAAATTGCCAAATACCAACAGCAAAAAAACGAAATCAAGGCGCAAGCTCAGAAGTTGGAAGCGCAGTCAGCCCGTGCCAACAGCGAGTCGGCCCGCCTCAACCGTCCTCATAACCAACTCGAAATCTCCATGATTTTTCTGCAGATCGCCATTTCCCTGGCGTCTATTACCGCCCTCACCCGCAAGCGTTGGCTCTTCGGCCTTGGGGTGCTGAGCGCCATTGGTGGCATAGGCCTGTGGGCCTCGGCCATGCTGCTGGCAACGCACGTCTAAGAGACGCGGCCGAGAGGGGTCAAGATTCTGTACCCTCGCCACGCGCTTGCCGCTGCGCCATGAGGGTATCGAGTTCTTCGAGGTTCCAAGCGAAGAAGAAGGCAAGCAAGGTCAAGGCGGCGGCAGCGCCAAAATCCCAGTGCAGGGCATGGACGATCTGTTGCGGCTCTGCCTTGCCCAGGTCTTGCCCCACAAAGTGGGTGAAGACGGCGCCAAAGGCCGCCACTCCCAAGGTGCCGCCCATCGAGCGAAACAACGATACCGTCGAGGTGGCCACTCCCAAATGCCGATGCGGCAGCGCCCACTGTGCCGACAGGACCATCACCTGCATGGTAGAACCCAGACCAATGCCCAAGAAAATCAGCGCAATATCAATCTGCCAGAAGGGCGTGTGCAGGGTAATATGGGATAACAACCATAGGGCAATTGCGGTAAGGAGGGTGCCAAAAATCGGAAAGATGCGAAATTTTTGATGCTTACTGATCCAGCGTCCACTGATGGTTGAGGTAAGCAACATTCCCACTAGCAGATAGAGCATTTCCAAGCCCGACTGGGTGGGCGTGTAACCGCGTACTGCCTGATAATAGGTGGGCAAAAAACTGATGGAGCCGAGCATGGCCGTACCCACAAAAAAGGAAACGATCACACTTGCCGAAAAAGTCTTGTGCCGAAAAAATCCCAGCGGCAGTATCGGTTCGGGATGACGAGGGCTGCCAATGAAAATGCCCCAAAGGCTTACCAAAAACACCAGCAAGAGCGGCCAGAGCCAAGCATCTTGGCGCCCCAACTCTACCAAAAAGACCAAAGCCGTGAGCCCAAAAAAGAGCGAAGCGGCACCAATCCAATCCAGCGCCAAATCTTTTTTCTCGCGCTTGGGAAAGGCCCACTGGATCACGCCTAGGCAAAAGATACCAAAGGGAATGTTCAAGTAAAAAATCCAGCGCCAGCCAAAATGCTGTACCACAAAACCGCCCAAAAACGGCCCGATGAGGGTTGCCAAACCAAAAGCAGCGCCCACCAAGCCCTGATATTTGCCGCGTTGCTGCAGCGGCAGGAAATCCGAAATGCTGGCGATGGCGGTAACGAGGATACCGCCGCCACCGAGTCCTTGCAGGGCGCGAAAGAGAACCAGACTATCCAGATTCCACGCCAAGCCAGAAAAAATCGAACCCACCAGAAAAAACGCAACGGCAAAACTGAGTACGACTTTGCGACCAATGAGGTCGCCAACTTTGCCATAGATAGGTAACGAAACCGTCGAGCTCAAAAGATAGGCGGTAATGACCCAGGGCAAATGCGCTAGCCCGTGCAGGTCGCGCGCGATGGTGGGCAGCGCCGTAGCCACCACCGTTTGATCCATGGCCGCCAGAAAAATCGCCGATAGTACGGCAAAAAACATGCTTTTTTGGGCAATCGACAGGCGATAGGCGGTAGTCATGGGGTGGCGGTTCCTGAAGCAGTACGGTAGCGGTCGGGCAGTGTACCATAGCCAAGAAGGGGCTCTAGCGGCGCGACCTTGCCCGCGTTGCGAGTGCCTGCCAACTGTGCCATGTTGCTTGGGTAAAACTGGGAGGAGACAGATGTCGAACTATCAACGCCTGCTCACGGAAGAGGATCTGGCCGAACTCGAGCGCGCCCATCGCTGCTTGGAGAATCCAAGCTTGGCGGCCAAAATTGTCGATCGCCTAGGCACCCCGATCGAGCGCGGGCTCGCACTGCTCCCTGCCAACTGGCACCAGGAAATCAGCAAGATTTCCGAGATGGCTTTGCGCCGCGCCAGTGACGCCGCGCTACTCACCCTCCATGACGCCCCCCAGCGCCCGCCCTCCAACCGTCTTCACAAGGCTGCCGTCGCTCTATCGGGAGGCGCTGGCGGCTTTTTTGGCTTGACGGCGCTCAGCATCGAGTTACCCATTTCGACCACCATCATGCTGCGCTCCATCATCGAGATCGCCCGCGGCCAGGGGGAGTCGATCAGCCATCCCGATACCCAACGCGCCTGCCTGGAGGTTTTTGCTTTGGGCAGCACTCGCAACCGCAGCGACGATGCGGCGGAAACCGGCTACTACTCCTTGCGTATTGCCTTAGCCAGCGGCATTTCCAACGCCCCCGGGCTACTTGCCAAGAGCGGCAGCGCGGCGCAGCCACTCGTACTGGCAACTTTGAGTCGCGTTGCGGAGCGTTTTGGCATTGCTGTTACCGACAAGGCGATAGCCCAGCTGGTGCCGGCGCTCGGCGCCATCAGCGGCGCGGCCATCAACACCTTGTTCATTGACCATTTTCAAAGCATGGCGGGCGCGCATTTCACGATCCGCCGGCTGGAGAGGAAATACGGCAGCGAACTGGTGCAAGAGGCCTACGAAAGTCTTCTAGCCCGCCAATAAGCGCGCGAAGGCCTCCTCGTCGAGGATCGCAACACCGAGTTTTTCGGCTTGGGTGAGCTTACTGCCGGGCTTTTCGCCACAAACCAGATAATCGGTTTTTGCGGAGACGGCGCTGACCACCCTACCCCCACGGCGCTCGATTTCCTGCTTCGCCTCTTCGCGACTCCAGCCCTGCAGGGTTCCGGTAAGGACGAACTGCTTGCCCGAGAGATTCCCTGCCGCTTTCGGCGTTGGTGCCGGCCAGTGAATGCCTGCCGCAAGCAGTTCGCGAATCACCTCTTGGTTGTGCAGCTGTGCAAAAAAATGCACCACCGCCTGGGCGACCACCGGCCCAACATCGCGTACCTGGGTGAGGGTCTCCTCATCGGCCTGCAGCAGGGCCTCCAGGCTGCCGAAATGCTCGGCAAGCGCCAGCGCCGTGGTCTCCCCCACCTGCGGTATCCCCAACGCATAGAGAAAACGCGGCAAAGTCGTCTGCCGCGAAGCCTCGATTTCGGCCTGTAGTTTTTCTGCCGAACGGCTTCCCATGCGCTCGAGATTTGCCAGTGCTTCCGGCGAAAGATGATAGAGATCGGAAACCTTTTGCAGCAAACCTGCATCCACCAATTGTTGCGCCAGTTTCTCGCCAAGGCCGCGAATATCCATGGCCTTGCGCGAGGAAAAGTGGAGCACGGCACCCACTCGTTGCGCAGGACAAAACAGGCCGCCGCTGCAGCGATAGGCGACCTCATCGCCCAGGCGAATCACCTCCGAACCGCAGACCGGACATTGGGTCGGCATCTGCCACTCGGCGGCACCGTCGGGACGACGCTCGTGCAGCACCTGCACCACCTCGGGGATGACGTCGCCGGCGCGACGAATGAGCACCGTATCGCCAATACGCACGTCTTTGCGTCGCACCTCCTCCAGGTTGTGCAGGGAAGCACGGCTAATGGTCACCCCGCCCACGGCCACCGGGTCGACAATGGCGACGGGGGTGATGACCCCCGTGCGGCCCACCGAGGCGAGAATGTCGCGCACCACCGTCATTTCCTCTTGAGCGGGGAATTTGTGGGCAATGGCCCAACGCGGCGCCCGGGCAGTAAAGCCCAGACGCTCGCGCTGGCTCAGGTCATCGACCTTAAAGACCAAGCCATCGATTTCAAAGGCCAACTGCGCGCGCCGAGCGAGCATTTCCTGATAGTACTGTTCTGCCTCCGCAAGGCTCTCTACCCGCCGCAAAAGCTCCGTCAGCAAGGGAAATCCCCAGCCGTGCAGGCGCTCCAAAACAGCCAAATGACTGCTACCCAAAGGTGCGCTGGTCTCTCCCCAGCCCCAGGGGAAAAAGGCCAATGGGCGACGCGCGGTAATGCGCGAGTCGAGCTGGCGCAGGCTGCCGGCGGCAGCGTTGCGGGGGTTGGCAAAGGGCGCCTCGCCCTCGGCTTCGCGCTCCTCGTTAAGACGCTCGAAGGCAGCCACCGGAATCACCACCTCTCCGCGGACTTCGAGTAGTTCCGGCCAGCCAGCTCCCTGCAAACGTAGAGGAAGATTGCGGATGGTACGCACATTGGCGGTCACGTCTTCCCCATGTACGCCGTCGCCGCGGGTACCAGCCTGCACCAAAACGCCGCCTTCGTAGCGCAGATTCAGCGATAGTCCGTCAAATTTCGGCTCGGCCCTGAGAGAAACGTCTTCCTCCGTGCCAAGGCCCTTGTGCAGCCGTCCCCACCAGTCGGCAAACTCTTCGGGACTGAAGACGTTATCGAGAGAAGTCATCGGCACCCGATATTCGGTGCTGGCAAAGGCCGTTAGCGGCGGCGCGCCAATGCGCTGGGTGGGCGAGTCGGGAGATTGGAACTGGGGATAGGCCGTCTCGAGCTCCTGCAACTCGCGCAGCAGACGGTCGTATTCAGCATCGCTCAAGATGGGGGCATCGGCTTGATAATAGGCCGCGTTGGCGCGTTGCAGCAGCGCACGCAAGGTATTGATGCGCTCGTGGGCGGTTTCCGTGTTCACAATGTCCCTCGGATTGCTAAGGGCTTCCATGATAGCACTAGCCGAAGCCACCACAGGAGCCTTTGCCGCTGTACGGAACCATCCCCAAGGTCCTATAATCTAAGCCATTGGATATCTTGGAGAGAGCGGTCCCATTTAGGAGCGACAAAATGAATTACGATCAAAAACCCTATCAATTTCCCGAGGGAATGAGTCCCTACGGAGCGAACCAGCAAGTTGCCAGCCTTGGCGGTTTGATGGCCAAAACCTACGGCCTTCTCGCGGCCACCTTGGGCGTCTCGGCCATTGCCTCGATTTACGGGATGAGTTCGCCTTTTGCCTATCAGCATCCCATCCTGCTGATGATTGGATCCTTCATTTTGCTCTTTGCGGTACAGTACACCGGCGCCCACCGCAGCCCCTTTGCCGTACCCTTGGTTTTTGCCTTTGCCGCGGGCATGGGCATGATGATGGGCCCTGGCATTGCCATGTATCTGCGCATGCCCGACGGCCCCCAGATTATCGCCACCGCCCTGGGCACGACGGCAGTCATGTTCGTTGGTCTGTCGGCCTATGCCATGACAACCAAGCGTAACTTCAACAACATGGCCGGTTTTTTGATGACCGGGCTGATCCTCGCCATCTTGGTCTCGCTGTTGAATATGTTTTTGCTGCACATACCCGCGCTGCAGCTGGCCATTGCCGGGGTGCTGGTGATCGTATTCAGCGGCTTGATCATCTTCGACACGCAGCGGATGGTACAGGGCGGCATTCAGGAGCCGGTACTCTTGGTGGTCGGATTGTATCTCGACATCATCAACCTGTTTATGGCCTTGTTGCAGATCTTTGGCGGCAGTAACCGCAACTGATTCAGCCCTGCTCTACCACGCCCCGACGCTGCGGCATCGGGGCGTTTTTTTACCCGAGTGCTTGAACGATTGCCACCACTACGCCGCAATCTGCCGTGCGAGCGCTGTTTCTGGTATTGGGTCACTTTCCAGGCCGCCGAACGAGGAGGTTTTGGGCCTCCACCTGAGGTTACTCGCGCGCCGCAAACCGATTATTGCGGAACATCATGATTAGACGTCAGTTTTCCAAGAACGAAGGCAAGTTTAATGGCGCTAACCATCACCGCCGCGCGGGCATCGACCTGTGATTGGTGTGCATTGAGTAAAGCAGTATCTGCGGTGGTAGCCGCGTCAATAGTGCCCATCCCTTTGTTATAGGCGGCAAGAGCAGCGTTATAGGTAATCTGGCTGGCATCTACCAGCGCCGAGGCAGCATGATAAGATTGGAGCGCAGTGCGCAAGCTGTTGCGCGCCGTCACAATTTCCGTTACCGCAGCATATTGAATACGCTGAAAATCACTTCTGGCGACTGCCGCTTTTGATTCTGCTTCCTGTAATTGTGCATCACGCAAACCGCCGTCAAAAAGCGGAACCGTTATGCCAAGTAATACGCTATCGCCAACGCCTTGCTGGCTGAGAGTCGGCAATCCAGCAAGCGAAAAACTATTCGAGCCCCAAGTAACATTTGCCGCGGTAAAAATCTTGGGCATAAAGTTTGCGCGTGCGGCTTTGATTCCCGTTTGGGCCGCCATCATCGTCTCATAGGCGGCCGCAACGTCCGGACGACGTGCAAGCGCCTGCCGTATGTTTGCATCAACCGGAGTCGATGCAAAATTTGGTAGGGATCGGTTCATGAGATTGCTAGTATCAATTTTTAGGGGAACATGCACCCCGACTGCCGAGAGCAAAATTTGGTAGTCGTTGCTCTTTTCACCTTGCGCTTGCACTCGCCGCAGTATCGCCTGATCCACTGCCTGCGTGGCCTGCGCCACCTGCACGCTGGTGGTCAGTCCATGGGCATAACGCTTGCTCACAGCCGCTTGGACAAGCCGCGCATTTTGTACCGCCGCATCGGCAAATTTTAGATTTTCGCTCGCCGACGCGTATACATAATAGGCCTGCGCGACATTCAGAATCAGCTTTTGATGGCTGCCATTATACAGCATATTCGCGGCAATGGCCGCCTGTTTTGCGGCGCTAAAAGCCGCATTACGTTGTCCAAAATCAAATGCCAGCCATTGTAAGGACAAGATCTCTGCCGTTCCCCAGGCGCTGTCATTCACCGTTACCGTGTTTCCCAATATATTCGGCAGCGGTGCAGAATATCTATGATACCCACCAACAACGGTGCCAGTTATGGTCGGGTAGAACGTCGCGTTGGCCATTTTTACTGCCAATGCCGCTTGCTTGGCTTTTTGCCAGGCAATATAGGTTGTTGGGTTAATGCGTTCCGCAAGATCAATTAGATCGGGTAAATTATATGTCTTGGCCGTATCGATATCTTTTTCATCAGGCAGCTCGGCGCGATCCTGATTTGGTTGAATAGAGAAGTTTCCGTAAGTATTAACCGATTGCGCTGCATTTTGCGCAATGGACGACGACTCGGCATGGCTATTGTCGCTTGCATTTTGCACCCAAGCCAGCGGTGGAGCCAAAGACGTCAAACCCTCCGCATGGGACTCACTTACCACCAATCCAATCCCCAGAGCAAAGGTTACGCAAGGAATAATATAACGCTTCATCGCTGGGCCGCCTCACTGATCAGCTGCAAATAACCGCCAACTTTCTCTGGAGGAGCGGTAGATTCCAAAGTTGGGCTCCTGTCGTTCCACAGGGTGCCTACTGATTGAAAATGTGGCACCAACTCATCAATCAGCGCAGCCGTACTACCCAGATCTTCATCCCTACTGAGCCAGACCTCGCGATTCAACAGCTTAGTTCCGGTGAGCGCATGATATAGTTTAGTTCCCTTACTGGCATCCAGCCGAAGCATACTTGGTTCGTAACGCGCCAGACGAAGCGCTTGTTCTCCTTTGTAAGTTAAGGCTTCGACTGTCGATACGCTATCTACTGCATAGCTGCGATCAGGTGGCGTAAGCCGTGCAAGATGCGCTATGTGGCTAAGCGCTTGCGAGATTTTTGCGCGCACATCCACATCTACTGGTACGGGCCAGATACGCGTAAAAACCAAATAAACGATAATATTACCAAGCAAAATACCAACAATGCGATCCCACCCAGTGCCCAAGTGATCGCCGGTATCGAATCCTTGCAGGACCGTCAATAGAAATGCAATCGTAATTTGCACCCCAGCGTAGGAAATGCGCGCCGGCCCAGTAGTTACCCATGCACCAATAAACGTTCCAAAGAAAATGAGGACCATCAATTCCTCAATTCCATGAAGGTGCGGAATGATAAAGAGAATGGAAGCCATGCCAAGCACTGCTCCGACCAGGCTGCCGCTAATACGCAGAACGAGTTTATGAACGGTGTCGCCGGTTGTGCTAAGAGCCGCGACATAGCAAGTGACCATTGCCGTGTGTATACCTTGCCAGTCAATGGATGTGTAGATGAAAAAGCAGATCATGGCTGCCAGTGTCGTTTTTAACGCATGGCGGGAATAGGCAGGATTGGTAAATGCGTCATGAGCAAGAAATGGTGACTTGGGTGCAGCAACATTTTTTGTTTCCGGGTTACCGCCAAGTATACCCAATGCATACCATGCTTGTTTTTCAGCATCACTCGTGGCTGTTGCGATAAGTGAAGGATCCGGGAGCGGCGGATTTTCGCCGACTGTAAGAGCCGAATGCGCGGCACGAATTTGATCACTGAGTAAAGAACGCCGTTGTACATCGAGCGATAGAGGTAGTGTAGCGACGGAAAGCATCAATAGGTAACTCGCGCGAGCATCTGCCAATATCTGACGCGCTGAGGAACTCGGAACCAATCTCAGCAACCGAATCAATCCGGCTTGCGAAACAACGCGCGAGTTGCCACCACCAATCATCTCGTTTAAAATGGATAACTCATTGTTTTCTGTTGAGGATTCCGCTACCTTCAGCCTGTTGATCACTGTTGTACGCAGCAACATGACGGGGGAGAAACCGAAAAAAAGGTTAAAAACAATCAAAAAGATCATGGGCAAGCCCGCTACTGCCCAGACCTGACGCAAAGCGAATGTGGTGGCATCGCCAAACGGAGATTTAACGGTTAAACTCAGGATGAATACGACAATGAACGCGATGATACCGCTCTTTCTGCCAATCTTTGTTGCCGCACCAATATACAGAAAAAAATAGGAGGAGGCAATCATCGCGATCATGAGATATATCGTAGATTTTCCAGTGAGATTTATCACAAGAACAAGAAGACCGATGAGAAATGGAAGAAAGGCAAGCAGACTAATGCCGGTAATGATATTTACCACCGCATCCCGCTTCATAAAATAAACGATCAAATAACCACTCAGAGAAATGAGTGGGATCTGGTACATCATACCCACAGCGGTAGTGATTGCGCAGAGCAGGGCAATGCGCCAAGCCAAGGCAGCGCGGCCGTCGAATGGCCCCAGATCGTTGATAAGATCCTTCCATTGCGAGGAACCGGAAACGAGACTATCAGCTATGTTTAACTGGTTCACAAGACTTGCCGTCGTGGATTATCGCAGTAATTGATGCGCCGATACGCATCAGATCCTGAGGGGGATTGTCAAGGAGAATTCTCACCGGAAAACGTTGCTCTGTTTGCACCCATTTCAGTGAATTGGAGACGATTGGTAAACCGTGCGTTGGAACCGGGCTATTTGCAGAATGAACGCCCCATCCAATGCTTTGGACTCTGCCGTAGAGCGGATGCTGGCTGTTTTCCATGACATACACTTTTGCACAATCACCAATCCTGATATGACGCAGCTTCGTCTCGGGAAATGTGGCCACGGCATACCAACGGCTCGTATCGATCAAAGTAAACAACGGTTGTCCGGGAGCAATGACCTCACCCGGGCCGACATTCAGTCCCACAACAACACCATCGTGGGGTGCATATACAGTGGTTTGCGCAAGCTCCCTTTCCGCAACAGCCAGGGCAGCCTGGCGTGCCGCAACCATAGCATTTGCGACATCGAGTTTATTCACCACCGCCTGCGCCGCCGCGGACTGATGGCCGGCCTGCGCCAAACTGATTCGCGCATTATTTCTCGCCGTCAGCGCGCTATCGACCTGCTCTTTAGTCACATATCCCATTGGCGCGAGGCTTTGTAATCGACTGAGAGTGCTCTCGGCTAGTGCAAGGTTGTTTTGTGCCCGTCGAATTTGTTCAGCGGCGACCGCAGAGTTTGATTGCTCCGCACTAATGGTCCGCATACTATTGTCCCGTGCTGCTTCGGCCATCTGAAGGTCGGCAGTCGCTTGCGCTACGGCCAATTGGAAAGATTTAGGATCTATCGAAAATAGTGCAGCTCCCTTCTTGACACGCTGGTTATCGGAGACGTCTATTTTAATAATGCGACCAGGCACGGTAGCAGCAACATTGACGATATTTGCATCCAACGCGCCCTCTTCTGACATCGGGTTGTATTCTGCATGTCGAAAAGCCCACCAGCCAACAATAATCGCAGCTACGACAATGATGACTGCGATCACTATGCCGGTAGCGCTGTACTTTCTCGTATAAGCTGATTTGGCCATATTTATCGCCCAAATATCGTAATGGATAGAGAAAATGCGACCAGCAAGGCAAGAGCGGCGTATACGAATACTCGCAGCGGAATTCCATCGTCAATACCCAAACGAATGAAAAGCGCTCTGATGAGAATGGCAACGACAATACCAATTACCATGCAGAATATCCATGACGCAAAGTAGGCACCATGAATAGGAATTGATGGACTTGCCGCCCAGGCGTAGCCAGGCCTTATCAAGAATAAGGTGCAACCGAAGAAATAAAACAGGCCAATGCTTTTTCTCATTCTTTAATATCGCCTAAACATGGAAGTCCTCTACCTCTCCCAGAGTGATAAATCGAGAAGTGACAGAGCATGGCCGTTTTTGATTCAAGTGGCATGGGCAGAGGGCGTCACTTTGTAGCTAAAGCCATGCCGGCAACTAAATGTACCAGCAAAGGCAGCACAGAAGCATCCAGCAACTTGCCGATTCGCACTCCCAACCATGAAGGCCATCCTTTCTGATGCGCATGCCGGTCTCTTCACTCCGCCCTTGTTAGGCGATTAGGCACGTAGTGTCAGCACAAAATGATCGGCAGTCAACTCTGGCGGGTAAGCAACTGTTTGCTTCAATGCGACGTTGACCACCGCCAACAGGGCAGGTGAATTGTGATCGTGAACTACCTGCTCCCAGGGACTAATTGCTCTGCGCATACGCAGGAGACAACCCAAAGTGTGCGATAGCCTAGCTGGTCCGGTGGCATGTCGAGCGCAATCGCTTTACCCTCGGAGAGGACCCACGCCTCTATGCCTGCTAGACCGAGTGGTCGTCAGACAAGAAGAACAAAAGGCTGCTAAGAGGGTCCTGCAGCGGTTCACCGAGTAGCCCCTGTACCATCCAAGCTGCCATGACTGCCTGCAATTCGATTACCAAGTCAGGCTGTAGTCCGAATAAGGTTTTGGCGTGAGAAACTTCATTCATCAGTAACACTGTTCGGATATCTGGCTTGATTTGACGAGCTGCCAATAGGGTAAAAGCATTGAGATCATCCGAAGCATCGAGGCAGAGAATCGCATAGGCATTGCGAAGGTAGGCTTTTTCGAGAACCATTGTTCGTGAAGAATCACCGGTAATGTAATGGTGCGGGTGAATCTCGGCCTCGTCTGCCAGCTCTGGCTTCCAGTCGCGACCAACAAGTACCACCTTATAATATCTGGTACATAAGGCATGATACGTATTACGTGCCAAGTCTCCCGCACCAGCAATAACGATGTGATTTTTTGGCAGAGTTGGATGATGTTTGCCAATAATGCTATGCAGATGCTGACCAATCAACGGCACCAGGATCGACGAAAAAGCCGTGGAGAATACTGTTATTCCCAGCAGGATGACAGAAATTGTAAAGATTCTCGCTTCTGCGGTTTTTGGGACAATACTTCCATACCCCACCGTCGAAATCGTTACTACGGAAAAATACAGTGCACTGACAGGATCATGAATCTCTGGTGAGAAACCGCTGCTCAAAAAAAGCGCGCCAACAGTCGAATAGCTGAGCACCAATAACAATAACGCCAAGACAAAAATGGCGGAAAATATCACACTCCTACGTGTAAAATGCTGCCCCAAACGCAAAAGTATAAGGAATATCAACAGGTCAAGGGCAAACCACGGCCAAGGCATAGCCATGAAGTGGGAAACAACGAACAGCAACATCCCCACCGCAGTAGCCAGGATTGCC
>JAWNZB010000267.1:0-1221 GCA_038447835.1 Candidatus Igneacidithiobacillus chanchocoensis
CTTTTCTTGACCACCGCCTTGCTCCAGCTCGGCAACGGATTCCAGCAAACGCCGTGCGTTTTTTGGTGCGCGCAGAAGGTATGCAGTCTCTTGCAGCGCCTCGTAGTCCTCTAGGGAGATCATTACCACGGACTGCGACTTGTTCCGGGTGATGATCACAGGGGAATGGTCTTCACAGACCTGCTCCATGGTTTTTGCTAGATTGGTTCTAGCGGCTGTGTAGCTAATGGCATCCATAAGGTTCTCCTGTACAGGATGTTGTACCATGGTCAGGATACCGTACGCAAAAAGATTTAACAATCGGCTGCACAGCGACCGATTTTTCGCCGCTTCGCGGCTCCAAACCGGCGCGTGATCCGGGAGGCGGATAACGGCACCCGGAAGTACCCCTGCTCCAAGCGCTTGGCCCACAGGCAATAACCGGTGGTCGTAAAATACAGCATCTTCATCTGAGTCTTGTGCCGATTGACGAAGACGAAATACTGGCTCGCCCGCAGGATGCGCTGCATATGAGCCAGCTGCGCCACTGGCTGCAGCAAGACTTTGGCCCTTCAGCACCATCACCAAGGACGACACCATGATTCAACCGGTTATTCTGAGCGGTGGCAGAGGCACCCGGCTTTGGCCGCTCTCCCGCGAGCAGATGCCTAAACAGTTTTTGCGCTTAACCGGCGAGCAGAGCCTGCTTCAGCAAACGCTCACCCGCCTTGAGGGCTTAACGACGCTACCGCCGATGCTGATGGGCCACCACTCCCACCGTTTTTTGATGGCTGAACAGCTGCGTGAAGGCCAACAGGAGGGCCAGATTGTACTAGAGCCAGCAGGGCGCAATACCGCCCCGGCGATTGCTTGCGCGGCACTGTTGGCGCGGCAATTGGGCGAAGACCCGCTGCTGCTGGTGTTACCTGCTGACCACGTTATCGGCGATGCAACTGCGTTTATCGATAGCGTGCAGCGTGCTGAACCGCTCGCGGAGCAGGGCTATTTGGTCACCTTTGGCGTGGTGCCGACGCACCCAGAAACCGGCTACGGCTACATTGCCTGTGGCAATGCGCTGGGGGCAGGGCACCATCTGGAGGCGTTCATCGAAAAACCCGCGCTAGAGCGCGCCAAAGCATTGCTTGAGCAGGGCGATACGCTCTGGAATAGCGGTATGTTCTTGCTGAGCGCCTCCCGCTATTTGGCGGAACTTGAACGGCTTCAGCCAGACATGCTGGTCGC
>JAWNZB010000268.1:0-1220 GCA_038447835.1 Candidatus Igneacidithiobacillus chanchocoensis
CGTGGATTCCCTATCTCGAAAAGGCGGGCTTCAAAGTCAAAACACTGGGCACTGATGATTGCGAAAACGTCATCGCGGCAGGCTGGATTCTCGGGTATGCCCAGAAGATCAAGCTCGCCGAAGCCGCCCTCTCATCCGAACGTCTGCCCGATAGGGCCAAGCCATGGCAGCCCGCGGTTCAATGGATTGCCGCCCAAGCCGGGGTTTCTCCTGCCTTGGTCAACTCGGTGATCCAGCAGGAGAGCCGGTTCAACCCCTCGGCGGTAGGCCCGCGAACGCGCACAGGCGAGCGCGCGATCGGCATGATGCAAATCCTTCCATCTACCGCGAAGGCCCTTGGAGTTAATCCGTACAACCCGTTGCAGAACATCTGGGGAGGAACTTGGTATCTCTCCAACCTGATTCGGTATTACAGCGGTGACGTCGCCCTGGCTCTTGCGGCCTACAACGCAGGTCAAGGCGCCGTGGCAAAGTATGGCGGCATTCCGCCCTACAAGGAAACCCGCCAGTATGTCCCCACAATTCTTGACCGGGCGGCCAAGTATGCCGACCTTAACTAGGAGTGCGTCACCGTGAGCAAAGCCAAAGAAACCGCGTCCAACCGGATGCAACGCCCAACCCCAGAAGTGAAAAAGGCGATCCGCGACATCCTCAATCGCAAAGCCTCGATCGCTCAGGAAACCGATCAGATCAAGGAGGACATCAAAGCGGTCGCCTTGGCCATGGGCGCGAAGCCTGCGGCGGTCAACAAGATCATCAGCTTGATCGAGAAGGAAAAGGCCAAGGGTGGTGTCATCGACTCCGAGCGCGACATTCTCGACTTTGCTGACGAGGTGTCGTCTTGATGACCTGGCCGGAGCGCAGCAAGGTCGGACTGATCCTCTGGTGGCGCTACTTCTGGCGCGCGTCCCTTGCGGGGATGCCCATGCTTTGGTCGTTCAGCATCTTCCGGCAAGCTCAAGCTCAGGCGGGCGCGCTTCAAGTCGCGGTAGGCATCGTGATGCTCACGGCGCTCTATGTCGCGTTGTGCGCCTGGATTCTGAGCCGATGGTTCTTGCCGCGCTCCGGCCAGGTCGCAGGCGTTCAACTGATGGCTGGCCGCGCCATGCCCCTGCCCTACGCTGCAGGCTGGCGCTTGTTGTGGTCTATCCTCTGGCGGTCAACCCTGATTTCTGTGGCGGGCCAGGTCATCCTGTTCGGGATTGCCAAAACGGGGTTGC
>JAWNZB010000098.1:0-6780 GCA_038447835.1 Candidatus Igneacidithiobacillus chanchocoensis
CTGCAGCAGGGGCGTTTGCGCTGGTTGCGGCAGCAGCTGGAGGTGGACGACGTGGCATTTCAGGAGATTGCCGAGCGGGTGCAGGGGGAATGGCGGCAGTTGAGTGGGCTCTTCGAGCTCCAGCCGCCCAAGGATGCCGAACAGCGCTGGACTGGTTTTATGGAATATGTGCTCAACGATGCCGGTCGTCAGGCTGCCTATCGGGTGCTGGTCATCGATGACGATGAAGCGAGCCGTACGCTGCTGCGGCGTTATCTCGAACCCGTCGGTTATGAGGTGCACGAGGCCGGCAGCAGTGCCGAGGCGCTACGGGTGATTGACCAACATGCCCCACGCATCATTCTCATCGACTGGTGTCTGGGGCAGGACGATGGTCTCGAGCTCTGCCAGCGTTTGCGCTCTCGTTATGGCGCCCGTATGTTTTTGGTGATGCTCTCCGCCTTTGCCGAAGACACCCACGGCACCCACGCTCTCGAGTATGGTGCCAATGAGTTCCTGACCAAGCCGATCTCCCGGCGCGTACTGCTGGCAAAACTGCGGACTGCCGTCGAGAGTGTGGCGTTGATGCTCGATCTCGAGCAGGAGCGACAGGCGCAGATCCATGCCCACGAGCAGCTGCTGCGCATGAATGAAGAGCTGCGCGACGACGTTATGCGTGATGCACTCACTGGTCTGTACAATCGCCGCGCCTGGGAAACCTTTGCCCCCAAGATTTGGCAGCGGGCAGAATCTGCAAGTATACCAGTAGCTTGTATCATGCTCGATATCGACTATTTCAAACGGGTAAATGACCAGTTCGGTCACGATGTCGGAGATTTGGCCTTGGCTGCCCTTGCCGATCTTTTGCAGCGTTCTACCCGTGAAACCGACTTGGTTGTGCGTCTGGGTGGAGAGGAATTCGTGATTCTCACCGCCACTACCGATCTCCCCGGGGTCTGCCAGATGACCCAACGTATTGCCGCCGACGTTGCCCAGCTGCATGGTGCTTTCCCGAGTTTTACGGTGAGCGGCGGCGGCGCCTTTAGCCAGGTTCCCGCAGTACGTACCCTCAGCGATCTGCTGCGCTTGGCCGATCAAAACCTGCTCCAGGCCAAGCGTGGGGGGCGCAACAACATCGTCTGGCCAGATGGGATGCCAGCGCAATGATTGGCCTCATCCAAAAGGTTTTGCTGGACATGGTCGAAGACTTGGGCGGGCCGGAAACCGCCGTCGCCCTCAAGCGCAGAGTTGGGCTTGCCGATGATTTTGTCTTTCGTATCGACACCGACTACGACGACGCGCAAATGCAGGCCCTTCTCGCTGCTGCCTGCGAGCTCCTGCAGGTCGATGCCGACGCCGCCTTCGCCTTGTATGCGAAGTACTTCTTGCGTGCCGCTTTGGAACTTTTTCCCGCTTTTTTTCGTATGTCGGATTCGGCACGGGCCTTTCTCGCTCGCCAGCCCGCCATCCACAACATTATGGCTTCGGGCCTGCGCGATCCGGAACGTCGCCAGGTCATCAACGACAAATTCTGGGTGATGGACCAGCCGGGTCGCCCCCTTGAGGTCAACTATCGTTCTGACAACCAATGGTGCCCGCTCTTTCTGGCCCTGGCACGCGAGGTGGCGGCGCACTATGGCGAGACAGTCGCAATCGAGATAGCCCAATGCCGCAAACGCGGTGCCGCCCAGTGCAGTTTTCATTTGGAATTTGCCCGCAAGGGAACAGATGGCTGACGAGTCGGTATTGCGCGACGCGATCCGCGAAATTGCGGACCAACTGTGCCTGGCGGTGGACGGTCGGGTGGATTTTGTCGTGCGCAGTCGAGTTGCGGATATCGAAGTACAGAAATTGGTGGTGCTCATCAATTTTCTTCTCGACTCCGCCAATCGCCTACTCGAGGCGCAAGAAGCGCAGAGCCGCAGTCTCGATGCCCTGGTCATGGAGCGCTCGGCACTGCTCAAGGCCACCTGGGACACCCTCCTCGATGGTCTTGTTGTCATCGATGCCGAAGGGAAAATCCTCGCCACGAATCCGGCGGCAGAGAAATTGCTCAAGGCGCCGCAGACCATGGTCGGCCACAACATTCGCGAGTTTATGCCCGACCCGCAGCGCTCCGAGCACGATGGCTACTTGCATCGGTATCAGCAGACCGGCGAGCGGCGCATCATTGGCATTGGGCGCGAAGTCGAGGCCCAATGCCTCGATGGCGAGCGCATTCCGGTGCGTTTGGCGGTGTCGGAGATCGTCATCGATGGTCAGCGCCGTTACGTGGGTTTGCTGCGCGACATCCGCGAGGAACGGGCACAGCTCGAGCGCGTGCAACGGGAGCGCGCCCGCGCTCAAGAGGCCTCTCTCGCCAAGAGCCGCTTCCTGGCGGCAATGAGCCACGAGTTGCGCACCCCGCTAAACGCTGTTATCGGCTATAGCGAACTCATCCTCGAAGAGCTCAGCGACGGCTTCTCGGTGCAGAACAGCCGCAAGGATCTCGAGGCGATTCGCGATGCTGGCCGCCACCTGCTTTCGCTCATCAATGATGTTCTCGACCTCAGCCGCATCGAGGCCGGCCATGTCGAGTTGCGCGTCGATGCCTTCGATCCCGTTGCCCTGACCCGATCGATCCATTCCACCCTGCGCCCGCTGGTGGAAAAGAAGGGCAATCGTTTCCTGCTCGAGTTGCCGGAGACCGCTGTCCAGATTCAGTCGGATGCCGGCAAGCTGCGCCAGTGCCTGATCAACCTGCTGGGCAACGCGGCCAAATTTACCGAGGCCGGCGTGGTGACTCTGCGCCTGGGCTGGGATGCCGCAGAGTCCTTGCTTACCTGGGAAGTCGTCGACACGGGTATCGGCATGACCGAGGCGCAGCTGGGCCGCATCTTCGAGGCCTTTACCCAAGCCGATGACTCCATCGAAAGGCGCTATGGGGGCACCGGCCTGGGCCTGACCCTCACCCTGCAGCTGGCGCAGATGCTGGGTGCGCGTTTAGAGGTGGAAAGTCAGCCGGGGCAAGGCTCCTGCTTCCGCCTTTTGCTGCCGATTGCGCTGCCGACCGAAGCATGATCCGCATCTTGCTTGCCGAGGATGACGCCCCCAACCGGGACATGCTACGTCGGCGCCTGGAGCGGCGTGATTGTTTGGTAACGCCCGCCGAAAATGGTGCCGAGGCGGTACGCCTGGCCTCGGCACAGGAATTTGACGTCATCCTCATGGACGTGGCCATGCCGGAACTTTGCGGCTGGGATGCCGTCAGGGAGTTGCGCGCACGAGGCTGTCCCACGCCCATTCTCATGCTCAGCGCCCACGCTTTTGCCGAGGAGCAGCAGCAGGCAGCCTTTCATGATGTCCAAGGCTATCTCTGCAAACCGTTGCAAATGGACGAGTTGATGCAGCTCATTGGTGAAGTGACTGCCGAGAGGGGAGAAACGCCGAGGGTAACGCATGACTGAGCGGGTGCCGCCGCACATCCTCATCGTCGAGGACGATGCTCCGAGTCGCCAACTTTTGCGTCGTCGCCTCGAGCGACAAGGCATGCAGGTAACCGAGGCCGCGGATGGCTTCGCAGCACTTGCTGCCCTACAAAATGGCAATTTTTCCGCGGTCATTCTGGATATTGGTCTGCCGGGGATGGATGGACTGCGGGTGCTGGAGGAGCTGCGCAAGCGGCACAGTCCCACGGCACTGCCGGTATTGATGGCCACCGCTTTCGATGCCGATGTGCATTTGCCCCGAGCCATGGAGCTTGGCGCCAATGACTTCGTCAACAAGCCCATCGACTTTGCCATTCTGCAGGCGCGCTTACAGACGCAGCTGCGCATCCAGGAGGCCGATCACGGACTGCGGAGAGCATTAGCGCAGCAAGAGCTGATCCTCGAGGGCTCCAATGATGGCATTTGGGAGTGGGATGTGCCGGGCGACCAGATTCGCCACTCCCCTCGTTGGCACGAGGTGCTACGCGAATCATCGGCACCCCGGGAATCGAGCAGTGCAGACTGGCTGCAACGCATCCATCCTAGCGACCGCCCGCGTGTGGAGGCGGAGCTACAGGCCACCTTTTCTGGCACCGGTCGACTCTTCTCGACGGAATATCGCATCCAAGATGGCTGCGGCAGCTATCGCTGGATTCTCACCCGTGGCGCATTACGACGCGATGCCTCCGGGCAGGTGCAGCAGGCAGCAGGAACCCACTCCGATATCAGCGCGCTACGCTATTGCGATCGCCTCAGCGGTCTGCCCATTAGCCAAGCCGTGCTCGACAACCTGCAATTGCTGCAGCGTCGGCAGGGGTCATTCGCTTGGGCCCTGCTGTCTCTGCGCGTACAAGACCCCAATGGATTTTTACAGCATCTACCCGACCCGGCTGCCGTATTGCAGGCAGTAGCGGAGAAGTTGCGGCAGGTACCGGCGCTGCAGAGTCTTGCGGTCGACGATAGTCCCTTCGCCTTTCTACTGTTGCTGCACGATAGCGATCCGCAGCAAAATTTTACCGATAGCCTGCGGCAAATCGATCAACTATTTGCAGCTGGGGTGCAAACGCCTTTCGGCATCTTTTCTTGCCAAGTCTTTTTGGGACTACGGCGTGATCAAATCGATCCCCTCGCAGCGCCAGCCGAGGTATTGCGCCAGGCGCGCGGTGCCTCGCGTTTGGCGCGCGAGTCTGGTCGTCGTTTGGTGCATTTCGACGCAGATGTCGAAGCAAAACTGCGACGTCTGGAAGTTCTCAGCCAGGAACTCGTTCAGGCGGTCGCCGACGGCGCCGTGCAGCCGTGGTGGCAGGTCTTTGTGCGCAGCGATGGTAGGCTGGCGGGCTTTGAAGTGCTGGCGCGCTGGCGCCGCGCGGATGGTACCCAGGTGAGTCCCGCGGAGTTCATTCCCCTCATCGAGAAAGCCGGCTTGCTGGAGACCATGACCTGGCAGTTGCTACAGCAGGCGATGGCACAGTTTCGCGAGTGGCTCGCGGCGGGGCTCGCCGAAGAGGACCACTACTTTGCTGTCAACTTTTCTCCCTCCCTTCTTACCGAGAGTCTGGTCCCCAGACTTCTTGAGCAACTGCGACAGTTTCAATTACAGCCTCGCCAGCTCTGTGTAGAGATGACGGAGTCGAGCGAGATTGTCGACTTCGGTCTTGCTCGAGGCTGTTTGACGGAGCTGGCTGCAGCGGGCTTTCGTCTCGCCCTCGATGACTTTGGGACGGGCTTTGCCTCTCTCAATACCCTGCACCGCTTACCCTTCCATACGCTAAAAATCGATCAGAGCTTTGTGCGCCAAATGTTTGAGGGGGATGAGACCATCTCGCTCATCGCTGCGATCATCGCCATGGGCAAGAGCCTGGGCCTGAAGGTGGTGGCCGAGGGAGTGGAGACGGCGGAACAGTTGCAGCGCCTCTCGGCCATGGGCGTGGACCAACTACAGGGCTACTATTTTGCCGCCGCGCGGCCGGGGGAGGAGCAGAGTCGCTCCTGGACACGGTATTTTGCCATGCCCCGCGAACAGAAATAGACGAGCTAGCGGGAATCCGTCTCGCCTTTGCCCGGCCCGATCAGAGCCATGATCTGATCTCCCGCGGTGGGTACGATGCCATCCTCGGGTAGGCTGGCAACAAAGGGCAACAGTCGCTCCCCGCGCAGCAAAAAGAGGGGCAAAAAGCCGAGCTCGGCAAATTGTTGGCGATACTGCTCCCAGCCAAATTGCTCGCTGAGCTTGGTAATTTTTAGCGACCAGCCCGCCTCTAGGCGTTCCAAAAGGTGCTCTGCGGTTGCCTGCGGGGCAAAGAGCAGGCGTCTTCGATGGCGCCGCGCCATACGTCGGCGCGCGCTTTTTTCGTGGTGGCTGCCGTCGGCTAGACTAAACACCGCGTTGTGGCCAAATTCCGGGTCATAGCGCAAGCTGGTACTCAAGTTACGGTCATCATCCGTGGACAAAGCCAGCAGATAGCCAAAACCCACCAAGTCGATCTCCCGATCTGCCGCTTCCGATACCGGCGAGCCGAAAAAAGTTGCCAAACCTTGCATGCGGGCGGCGCGAATCTGCTGAAAGTCGTCGTCTACCAGCAAGGGCTGAAAATCCCACTGCCGTAGTTGTTCGGCAACGCCAATGGCAAAGGGATTGGCGCCGATGATCAAGACCCCCCGTGGCGCCGTTTCCGCCACCCGCAGCAGCCGCGCCAGGGGTCGGGTGGTAAAGCTCGCGCTGAGCACGGTAATGATGATGACCGCAAAAGTCAGTGGCACAAAGAACTGCACGTCTGGATACCCCAGCGATGCCAGTTTATCGGCATACACCGGAGCGCCGGCGGCGGCAACAATACCACGCGGGGCGATCCACGCACTCAGCGCTCGTTCGCGCCAATTCAGGACCTCGTGCCGATCGTAGGCAAGGAGCAGCTTGAGCGGCTGGGCCAGCAACTGGATCACCAGATAGAGCGCCAGCCCCCAGGGTAAGACGTCGACCAGGGCGCTCAGCTGTAGCCGTGCCGCCAGCAAGAGGAATAACAGGGAAATCAACAGGATGGAAAGGCTTTCCTTGAAGTTGAGGATATGTTCCGTGGGCACCTCGCGCATATTGGCAAGCCAAATACCCATAATGGTCACCGCCAGCAATCCCGACTCCGCTACCAGGGAATTTGCCGCAGCAAAGACCATGAACACCGTGCCCAAGGCGACGATACCATGCAGATAATCGGGAATGGCACGCTTGCGGAGTAGCCAGCCCAGCCCAAAACCCGCGCTGCAACCGAGTCCCAGGCCAATGGCCACGGTTCTAACGAAGAGCTCCGCGGCAGTCCATAGACCGTCGTTGCCATGG
>JAWNZB010000099.1:0-6762 GCA_038447835.1 Candidatus Igneacidithiobacillus chanchocoensis
TTGCTCTCCCCCACCGACAAGCCGCCAATGGCAAGCCCCGGAAAGTCGAGACGCTCGAGGGCAGCCAGAGACCGCAAACGCAGATCGGGAAACATGCCTCCCTGGACGATACCAAAGAGCCGCCCCGGGCCGGCATAACTGCCTCGCGAGCGCGCCGCCCAGCGTAGGGATAGCTCCATGCTTGCCCGCGCCTTGGCATGGTCGGCAGGATGGGGAGTGCACTCATCAAAGACCATGGCAATGTCGGAGCCGAGGCGCGCCTGAATGTCCATCGATTCTTCCGGCCCCAAAAAAACCTTGCGCCCGTCGCTGGGAGCACGAAAACTCACCCCCGCCTCGCGCAAACTTCGCATTGCACCCAAGCTGAATACCTGAAAACCGCCGGAATCGGTCAGGATCGGGCCGTCCCAGTGCATCATGCGGTGCAGCCCGCCCAGGGCCTCTACCACCTCGAGACCCGGCCGCAGGGAAAGGTGAAAGGTGTTGCCGAGGAGAATCTCTGCTCCCAGTTCACGCAACTCTTCCGGGGTCATGCCCTTAACGGTGCCATAGGTGCCCACCGGCATGAAGGCCGGGGTTTCCACGGTGCCGCGGGCAAAGTGCAAACGCCCGCGCCGGGCGGCGCCATCCCGCGCCAGCAACTGAAAAAAGCTCATGCCAAGGCACCAGGTAGAATCAGCATGGCATCACCATAGCTAAAAAAGCGGTAACGCTGGGCGACCGCGTGACGATAAGCAGCAAGAATGAACTCGCGTCCGGCTAGGGCGGAAACCAGCATCAGCAGGGTCGATTCCGGCAAATGAAAATTGGTGAAAAGGGCGTCGATCACGTGAAATTCCTTGCCCGGATAGAGAAAAAGCCGCGTTTCATCGGCATAGGGACGCAAGGTGCCGTCGGCGGCGGCACTCTCTAGGGCACGGCAGGCGGTGGTACCGACGGCTATCACGCGGCCGCCGCGCGCTTTGGCGGCATGCACCGCGGCCACCGTTGCCGCACTTACCTGGGTGATTTCGGCATGCATCTGGTGCTGAGTGATGTCTTCTACCCGCACCGGCAGAAAGGTTCCTGCCCCCACATGCAAAGTGACAAAGCTGCTTTCCACTCCCAAGGCAGCAAATTGGGCCAGGAGGGCATCGTCAAAATGCAGGCCCGCGGTGGGTGCGGCCACTGCCCCTGGCTCGCGGGCGTAGACGGTCTGATAGCGTTCCCGATCCTCGGCATCCGCGGCGCGTTGGATGTACGGCGGCAACGGCACCGCACCATGGGCCTCCAAGAGTGCCAACCAGTCCTCGCCCTCGCGTTCGAGCCAAACCTGCATCTCTTGTTTTTCTTCTACCCTCGCCCAGCTGCCATCGGGTAGGGCAAGACGCATCCCAGCGCGTAGGGGCTTGGAAGAGCGCGCCAGAAAAACGGCACGCCGATCGCTGAGAATGCGGTCGAGCAGGAGCTCGACGGCACCGCCAGTCTCCTTGCGCGCCGCCAAGCGTGCCGGCAACACCCGGGTATCGTTGAAGACCAGCAGATCACCAGGGCGTAAGAGATCGGGGAGGTCCCGCACCTGGCAATCTTGCCAACGAGCGGCGAGCGGATCGACAAGGAGCAGACGGGAAGCGCTACGTTCGGGCAGGGGTTCCTGGGCGATCAGCTCGCTGGGAAGATCATAGTGAAAGTCAGAGATACGCACCTAGGCAAACCATTCTTCAGGATCGGCGGCAGGATGCGGGAAAACCTGCAGGGAGGCAATACGCGGCCCGTCCCGGCGCAAAACCAGCACATCGAAGTCTCGAAACTCCACCCGCTCGCCCTCCTCCGGCAAGCGGTCGAGGCGCTGCATGAGCAAGCCGCCGATACTGTCCGCCTCTCGCGCCTCATCGATGTCGCGATCCAGCACTTGCTCCAGGGAGTAGATGGACAGGCTACCGCTGCCAATCCAGGAGCCATCCCCTTGCTCCTGCCAATCGCGCTGCCAGTGGCGAAACTCGTCGGGAATCCGCCCCAAGAGCGCTTCCAGCACATGGTCGAGGGTGACGAAGCCGGTAATCGTCCCCAAGGCATCGACAACCAAGGCAAAATGCGGTTGCCCGGAGCGAAAGTGCGCCAACAGTTCCATGGCGGGCAAATCCTTGGACACGGCAGGCAACGGCCGCGCCAGACGCAACAAATCGAGCGCCCCTTGGCTATCGAGCAAGACCGGCAACAGATCCTTCACATGCACCAGGCCGCGCACGTGTTGGCGATCGCCAGCACAGAGTGGATAGCGAGTATAGCGATAGCGCAGCAGGGTACGGCGAATCTTGGCGCGATCATCGCCTTCCATGAGACAGACCATATCTGCTGCCGGTCGCGCCAAATCGCCAGCACTCAACTCGTGAAAATCCAGGGCTCGTTCGAGGATATCACCAGTGCGACTGCCTAAGGTGCCGTGGGTCTGGCTGAGCGCCAAGATCATCTCCAATTCATCGCGGCTGGGCGGGCTTTCGCTGGGTTTGCCCCCAGCACTGAGGCCTACGATCCGCAGCACCAGTTGGGTAACGCCGTTGAGAAGGACGATGGCGGGATAAAGAAGCCAATAAAAGAGGTACAGCGGCAAAGCCGTCCACAGGGAAATCTGCTCGGTTTTACGTATTGCCAAAGACTTGGGGGCGAGCTCGCCAAAGATGATGGTAGCAAAGGCCACCAGCACAAAGGCTACGGCAAAAGACGTCGACTCTTGCACCTCGGGCTGCAGGCCCCACAGCCGAAAAAGAGGGCGCAGCAACTGCGCTACCGCTGGCTCCCCGATCCAACCAAGCGCCAGCGAAGCGAGGGTGATGCCCAACTGGGTGGCGGAAAGATAGATATCGAGGTGGCGATGCACCCGCCGCAAGATACGCCCGCGCCAAGCATGCGCTTGTACCAGAGAACGCAACTGGGTACTGCGCAGGCGCACCAAAGAGAACTCTGCCGCAACAAAAAAGCCATTGATCAGGATGAGAATGACGGCGGCGGACAGGGCCAAGGACTCAGGCATGGAGCAACATCTCCCGCCTGAGCCCGCTACATCGGTCAGCTTTCATGATGAGACAGCAGCTGCTCCAGTTCGCTGAAACTCTGCACCGCGCCGCCGGTTTCGATCTTGGCCCCGAGCTGGCGGGCAATCTGGCTGATGGAGATGACACCGCGCACCAGGGGCCGCGGATTTTTCTCTTCCACCAAGGCATGCTGACGCTGAAATCCCTTCATGGTCAGGACGATATCGCCCACCGTGGAGCGGCTGACTTCGTCAAAGTCGAGTACCTCGATCTGCCCGCGCCGCACCATGACGTGTTGCACCCGCACTTGATCGCGGCCGATGCCTTCCTCGGCGGCGTACAGAACGGGCTTTTCTCCCATTAAATCGCGGGCAGTGACCATGCCCGCCAGTTCGCCAAATTCATTCTCCACAAAGAGGAGGCGCACCCCGGCATGGATCATCCGCTGCAGGGCCTCGTCCACCGTCGCCTCGGAGCGGATGGTCACGGCAGGCACCCGTTGCAGATCGGTCATCACCTTGAGGGCGCTATCCGCAAGCGACACATGCAAAGGGAGACCGTTGTTGAAATAGGTCAGCTGGGTGTCGTCAGCCAGCGGGTGGACATGCAATGGTCGATAGTTGGTCATCTTATTGTTCTCCTCTGTGCTAGTTCCGGTGTGCAACGCTTTCTTTGAGCATAGCGCAAAAGCTCAACGGGGCAAGCGTTCCAGGGCCCGCGCCAGATCAGCGCGCAAGTCATCGACATGCTCCAGTCCAACACTCAGCCGCAATAAGCCATCGGAGATGCCCGCCACCGCCCGCTCCTCGGCACTCACGCGGCTGTGGGTGGTACTGGCGGGGTGGGTGACGGTGCTTTTGGCATCTCCTAAATTGGCGGTGCGCGAAAAGATGCGGAGCTGGTCGACCAGCGCCCAGGCAGCCGGCTGCCCGCCGCGCAACACAAAAGAAAGGATTCCCCCAGGCAAACGCTGCTGCTTGCGTACCAAATCCGCCTGTGGATGTTCCGGAAGGCCAGGATAATAGACCGCCTCTACCGCCTCCTGCTGCTGCAACCACTGCGCTAGGACTGCCGCGTTGGCGCAATGGCGCTCCATGCGCAGAGCGAGAGTTTCGAGGCCCTTCAATTGCACCCAAGCATTGAAGGGACTGAGGCTCGGGCCGGCGGTACGGAGAAAGTTGCGCGGCCCTTCAAGCAGGGTGCGGCTGCCACACACTGCCCCTCCCAAAGTGCGCCCCTGACCATCGATGTACTTGGTATTGGCGTGCAAGACGAGGTCCGCCCCCCAGTGCAGGGGCTGCTGCAAAACCGGGGTGCAAAAGCAGTTGTCGACCACCAGCAGGGCATTGTGGGCATGCGCCAGCTTTGCCAAAAATTCCAGATCACCAACCTCGGTCATCGGGTTGGAAGGTGTTTCGAGAAACAGCATGCGCGTGTTGGGACGAATGGCGGCTTCCCAGGCGGCGGCATCGGTAAGCGACACAAAGGTCGTCTCGACGGCAAAGCGGCCCAGGATCTTCTGCAACAATTGCACCGTCGTGCCGAAGAGCGAACGCGAAGCGACGATATGGTCGCCGGCCTGCAGGGTGCCCATGCAGGCGGTCAGGCAGGCCGCCATGCCCGAAGCCGTGGCGATACAATCCTCGGCACCCTCGAGCGCGGCTAGGCGCTCCTCGAATATGCGCGTGGTGGGATTGGTAAAGCGCGCGTAGATGTTGCCCGGTGCCCGCCCGGCAAAGCGATCTGCCGCCTCCTCTGCCGAGTCGAAGACAAAGCTCGAGGTCGGAAAAATCGCTTCCGAGTGTTCGCCCTCGGCGGTGCGGTGGTTCCCGGCGCGAATCGCCAAGGTTTCCGGATGCAACCCCTGCCACCAGTGCTCTTGCTCGCTCATCGTAGTTCCTTCAATAGGTGCAACTGGCGACCATTACGCTCTGCCGCAACGGGGATGGGATAATCGCCACTGAAACAGGCATCGCAGAAACCCAGGCTGCGGCTGCCTACCGCTTCGTAGAGGGCATCGACCTCCAAATAGCCAAGGCTGTCGGCACCAATCATCTTGCAGATTTCGTCGACGCTGTGTTGGGCGGCGATGAGCTGCGCCCGATCCGGCGTATCGATGCCGTAGTAGCAGGGCCCGATGGTCGGCGGTGAGCTGGAGAGGAAATGAATCTCCCGGGCACCGGCGGCACGAATCAAATGGACGATCTTGGCACTGGTCGTACCGCGGACAATGGAGTCATCCACCAAAATTACCCGTTTGCCGCGCAAAATCTCGGGTTGGGCGTTGAGCTTTACCCGCACGCCAAAATCTCGCCCGCGCTGGGCCGGCTGGATGAAGGTGCGCCCCACATAATGGTTGCGGATCAGTCCGAGTTCAAAGGGCAGGCCCGAAGCCTCGGCGTACCCCATGGCCGCGGCCACGCCAGAATCCGGCACCGGCACGACAATGTCGGCCTCGCGCGGATGTAGGCGGGCGAGCACATGCCCAATCCGCTTGCGTGCCGAATAGACATGAATTCCATCGAGGACGCTGTCGGGGCGGGCGAAATAGAGATACTCGAAGATGCACATCCGTCGCGGCATGGTCGGCGTCAGCATACGGCTTTCGATGCCGGACGCGGAGATGATGACCATCTCCCCGGGCGCGATGTCGCGGACGAACTCGGCACCCATCAGGTCCAGGGCGCAGGTTTCCGAAGCCAACACAAAACCGCCGGAGTCGATGAGGCGACCGAGGACCAGGGGACGAAAGCCCATGGGATCCCGCGCCCCAATCAAGCGAGTTTCCGTTAGACAGACCAGAGAATATGCGCCCGAAACTTGCTCCAAGGCGGCGGCGAGGCGCTCGCCGGCATCGTTGCCGGGTACACGGGCGAGGAGATGGACGATAACCTCGGTGTCCATGTCAGTATGGAAAATGGCGCCTTCCCGCTCCAGCCGCAGGCGCAGTTCCGTGGCATTGACGAGATTGCCATTGTGGCCAACGGCAAAGGAGCCATGGCGATAGTTGATAAATACCGGCTGCGTATTTTGCAGCACCGAACCGCCAGCTGTGGAGTAACGCACATGACCAATGGCCTGGGTACCCGGCAATTTGGTGAGATCGCTACTACCGAAGACATCGGCTACCCGCCCCATGCCTCGGTGGCTACGCAACTTACCGTCCTCTGCCGCCACGATACCGGCCGACTCCTGCCCGCGATGTTGCAAGGCGTAGAGCCCAAGGTAGGTCAGATTTGCCGCTTCGGGGTGACCGAACACGCCAATGACGCCACACTCATCATGAAAGTGGTCGTCATCGATTAGGGTTGTCTGGGGTGTGTTCACGCGTTTGATGCTCCCAAAAAGATACGGCAGGTGCCGTGACCGAATGCGTCATCGCCTCGATGCGCGCTTGCCCAAGCCAGGAATTGCGCCACCAGGGCGCATCCTGAAAATGGAAATTGTCCACCAAAAATACCACAAGGGCGAGGATAGCGGCAGCGCGCAATAATCCGAATAGCCCGCCAACGATACGATCGGGAATGCTGAAGCCAACGCTATAGAGTATGCCGCGCAACAGAAAGGAGAGCACCGTAGCCGTCGCCAACACCGCAAAAAACAAGGCGAAGTAGGCAACGGGCCGAACCCATTCCGCGGGCAGATGCCCACGCAACAGGGGCTCGAGGAGGTTCCCACCCCAACGCCATGCCACAAAAACGCCGCCCACCCAACCGATTACCCCAAAGAACTCGCGGATCATGCCCCGTAC